>JAUIGH010000018.1 GCA_030429935.1 bacterium
CCAAGCTCGGAGTGCCTTAGATACACATCTGGGATAAGGATGCCGTGGAACCCCACAACATCCCCGCCCAGCTCGTGTACCGACCATCTGACGTCGGCACGTCCAAGACAGCGGCAATTCAGGCGTTCATGCAGCGTCAGGAGGCGCCCTGCCAGGTCGTACCGCACGAAGAGTTTGTCACCGCTGATACCCCCCTCGAGGGGATCATCATCAGTGGTGTCGATTCGATGCGCAGTCGTCAAGCGATCTGGGATGCCGTGCAGAACCATGCACACGAAGTCCCGCTGTTGCTCGACGGTCGTATCGGCGGAGAGAACTTGCAGCTGCTATCTGTTCAGCCCTCTGACTTGGATGTCGCGGATGAATATGAAGCTGGCTGGCTGTTTTCGGATGATGTCGCGGCACCACTGCCCTGTGCAGCGCGTACTGTGATCCATCCTCCGACTGTTCTGGCTGGGCTGATCATCGCCCAGCTGACCCTCTTCCTCCGGGAAGAACCCTTCAAGTTCAACATCATGTCGAACTTGAAGTCCATGCAGTTCGCAGTCTGACAACAAGGAGTACACCATGAACATGCCCGTCATCGACACCCCCCGCCCCACCGCCAACGCGACCGTCGTGGTCACCGTGATGGGTGGGCACACCCACCAGATCGACTACATGGGCGGCGACGTGCCCGTCGAGGACTACCTCCGCGCCAACGACGACACCCTGAACATCGACAACACCGCCGTGGTCACGGTCGACGGCAAGACCGTGACCCTGAACTTCGTGCCCCAGCCGGGGTCCACGGTCGTCGTGACCAGTCGGATCACCAACGGCTGAGGGGAGCAACGCACCGGCCGTCATAGCCGTTAGTCATCCATGAGACGACAATGACACGCCCGGTAGTGTGAATACGCAAGTACTCACACTACCGGGCACGTTTAATTTTATATGTCAGGTAGCCGTAACGCGTAGTGGACCAACGATCAAGAACGCTATCGTACTACACCAAACTGCTAGCTAGGACGAATATCGCTATACCGTGCGTCAGCGCTGACGACACTAGACCGTAGCGCAGGTAGACGAAGGCACAGGCTAAGCCCTCGATCAGGACAAACGCCAGCAATGGCCAGCCTAGGTCGGTCACCGTCGATGCCAGGTACACGTGTGCCGCCGCGAATGACACCGCCGATATCAGCGCCGAGCGCACCGACGTGGTGTGTTTTTCAAAATAACTTTGCAGATAGCCACGGAATAGCAACTCTTCGAGCAGGTTGCCAACCAATGCCATCAGCAGTACTGCGAGCACTACCGTGCCGACTACAGCTCCACCGCGCTCCGCCAATTCGACTGGCTGTGCCAACACGACGAACGGTGCCGCGACCGCTAGCCCCGCGCCGATACCGACGACGTACGTCTGCCAACTGGTCAGATTACCCCAGCGCACCAGCTTGCCCAAGCTCGGTAGTTGCTGTAGACCGAGACACAGCAGCCCGGACATTACCGCCAGCGCCACCAAGATGACCGGGTCGTCGATGAATCGAATCCACACCGCTGTATCGGTGATACCGAACCGCCACAAATCCTCAGGCGTCATAGCATCGCGCATCAGCACAAATCCCAAGATCAGCACCATGATCCGCATCAACACTTGCTTGGCCGGCGTCAGCACTAACAGCGACGCAATCAATAACAATCCTGGTGTTAGTCGTAGTGAATAGTCAATCAATGCTTCCATGCAATCACTTTTTTTACTTCTCTGCACTCTCAAACACAGCGACAGCTGCAGCCATACTTCTGACGTCATGTAGCGCGTTATGGACATGCCCATCCATTTCTATGCCGGCTGCCGTATGTAGCGTGCCGCTCGAATAGCGCTGGCCATCGACACCCCACGATGCAAGCAACGGCTTGACTCGTATAAATTCTTCGCTAAATGGCCATGGTATGTCGACATATGAACAATTTTGTCGAAACACTTCTTCATCTTTGTCAAACGTCGATACCTGGGCCGAGCCGCAAAATTGCCAAAAACGCTCGAGTGCCGCCTCAAAGTCTATTCCGTCACGATCGACCATCTCCTGGTTGATTCCTGTTAACACAGTAAAAAATTCCGGTACCTGCGTCTCATACGTCGGCACGACGAGCTGATCAAGATACGCCTCTTCTATGCCGGTATCTGATGCAACCTTGATTGCCGCAATCTGCACAATCTGACGCGTATCGTCCTCAGTCGGTCGCGGTTGTCCGCGCTCCATGCCAGGATAGCAATACTCAGTATCGACATATACTCTTTGTTTCATACGTACCAGTATTACATGGAGTCATATTTATTACTTGATCAATATAAGGACCCTCTCCATGCTACGCGATATCGCGGCGACGAAATACCAGCCAGGCAGCAACCAGCGCGATCAATGTCACCAGACTTAGCACCACCACGTCACGTAGCATAACGCCGTCATAGACGATGTCGACCGCCGGGAAATACTGCAGCAGCGACAAGAATTCATAATCGCTCAGCCACTCAACCGCGACCGCGAACGTACTCAGCAAAAAACTACCGATGATCACCGTGATGCCGACCGCACTGGCCACCGCCCGGCGACCGCTCGCCATACCGGCCGCATACGTCACGCTGCTATAACTGATCATCACCAACCACGTCATCAGCGCCAGCTGCAGCATGGCCTCGCCTGCTATCGCTGCGTCGTCGATAAACGGCATGATCAGGTACACCCCAGCAATCAATCCAACCACGCTGATGCCCATGATCAACACCATGGCCAGCCATTTTTCGATAAACAGTTTCGTCCGACTAATCGGTAAACTCAGCAGCGTGCGTAGTTCACCGTCTTCTTCTTCGCGGGTACTCAGCCCCAACGCCAGGATAATCGCCATGATACCACCGATCAGCGGCACCCGAATATCAAACAGCTGACTAGCAATATACGTATCGAATTCATCTAGTGCGGCCAGATCACCGATCAGCCCCTGAAATGCAGCCGGAAGATTTGCGAGTAGCGCGTCTATGCCTCCCTCGGGTCGCATGGCCGGGAAAAAACTCGTCATCAGCATAGCGATCGCCATCAGACCCAGCGTCCAACCCAAGATAAACAACCGTTTGTCATACAGCGTTTTCGTCAGTACCGAGCGCATCATGCGGCTGACTCCTCGTCGTACATGCCGCGAAAGGCCGCTTCTAGGTTAAATTCTGTGACTTCGATATCTCGCAGTTGTTTGACGGCTGCTAGCCACTGCTGCAGCTGAGCGGGCTCACCCCGCCAGTCAAACTCAACCACGTAGCCACCATCTTCGGTTTTAGATTTTGCGATCGCTTCGGCGCCTTTTGGTGCGGCCGTCCGACCATACCCCGATATCACGCGGACATGTTTGCCACTGGCACGCAACAGTTCGGCGGCTGGCGTGTCACTGACGATTCGGCCATCGCGCATCAAGATGACGCGACTGCAAACATCAGCGACTTCGCCCAGATAGTGGCTAGACATAAATATCGTCGTTCCGGCCGCAGCCTCGCCACGAATAAGCTCTAAGAACTTTTCCTGCATGATCGGGTCGAGCCCGCTAGTCGGCTCGTCGAGTATTACCAGCTCAGGCGACGGCAAAAATGCCGCGATGAGAGCAATTTTTTGCTTGTTACCGCGGCTCAGAGTAGCGATTTTTTTATGTAGCACCGGCTGAAATCGCTCAGTCAGCTCGGCCAGTCGCTTGGCAGTGTCACCGCCGTACTGATGGGTCAAAAACTGCAAATACTGCTTGGACGTCAGATTGCCCGGTAGCTCCATGTCACCAGCTGCAAATCCCATCCGGGCGTGCTGCCGATGCGCTACGTGCGGTGTCACCGTCTCACCGAATACCCGTACCGTGCCGTGGCTGGGCGCGATAAATCCCAGCAACATATTGATCGTCGTCGACTTGCCCGCACCATTTGCGCCCACGAACCCGATAACTTCACCTTTCATGACTTCGAAGCTCGCGTCCGAAACAGCAGCGACATCGCCAAATTGCTTCGTTACCTCCTGAATTCGGATCACTGTCATGTCTGTAGTGTAGCACCGCTAAGTGCATCAAAAAAAGAACTCCGCTATTTGCGGAGTCCGAGTTTGGCGACGATTGCCTTGTACGTATCGAAGTCTTTACGTTCGAGATACTTCAATAGGCGCTTTCGCTTCCCGACCATCTGGATGAGTCCACGGCGAGCCATGTGATCATGCTTGTTGGTCTTGAGATGCTCCGTCACCTCTTTGA
The DNA here is from genome assembly GCA_030429935.1 of bacterium. Lineage (GTDB taxonomy): Bacteria > Patescibacteriota > Saccharimonadia > Saccharimonadales > Saccharimonadaceae > SZUA-359. The sequence continues at coordinate 4,255 of JAUIGH010000018.1, forward strand.
TACGAGCCGTCAAAATCGACACCTGCGCCTGTGGGCTACCGACATCGTTTTTGCTGACCTGAGTCAAAGCAATTGCCTGTGACTTATTCTCTTTTGTAATCATACCGAGTGAGTATAGCAATATTCGAGGTGGAATTCAAGCCACTAGGCCTTGAGAAGCTGACGAGCGCTCATGCCATGCTGTTCAAGTAATTCCCTGTCATCGTCAGACAGCGCACGCTGCATCTCTTCATCGGCAACGGTAAATGCGTGCAGCAGAACCTCGTCTTCGAGCAGACCCTGATAGAATTCTGTCATGCCTTTAAATACCCTTCCTTCGGCAACCCCTGTTGTGAGATGAGTATGCAGTGCTTTATACACATCTGGAAATTTTTTATGGAATGCCCGAACAAACGGTTGTAATGAGTAGCCACCGTACAATATATTTTCTGGAGCTACGACATCAGGGTCAGGTTCAATAAATCGCATAAATTCGTTATTGAAATAGCCCTCCATCGTGGCAGGCTGATCGTCCGAGCCAATGTCTAGGGCAATTCCTGCTTTAACTGCACTGACATCAACAAAATCGTACTCTACATCTGGGTGTAATTCGACTTCTCTGGACTGCGGGCCAAACACACGCTCTGCTAACGTGTGACCAATTTTGATTGCTCGCGATTGCCGTTCCTCTACACTCATAGTAGCTAGGTACTCAGGTGGCTTATCCTCGGCATTTGCCCAACCAGCCAGACGCGCACCGTCGGCAGCAAGTGAAGCAGATGGTCGATCAACTCCGTGTCGAGCGGCACCTCTAATGAATGCTTCGAGGGCAGTTTTGTAATCAATTGTTGAATGGTGTGGTGGTGTTTGTGCTTCGTTCACTAGGATTATATTAGCATATTTATGCTATTTATGCAAGTTGAAGTCGCCCCCCACACTCACCCGTCGCAGCTCTCGACAATATGCCCCGACCTCGAGTCTACTACCAATATCTTCCGCCAACGTTCGAACATACGTGCCGCTGCTGACATGCGTGCTGATGCGGATATCGGGGTACGCGAAGTCGAGGAGCTCGATGTTATAAATGTCGACTTGGCGGGTTGGCACATCGACTTCCTTGCCTTCACGGGCTAGTTTATAGGCTCGTTGGCCGTTGATCTTGATCGCACTGTACGCCGGTGGTTTTTGAGTGATGTGGCCGACGAATGTTTGCAACGCGTCTTCGACCTCCACGTGGGTAGGCTGGCGATCGCTCACCGCCGTCAATTCGCCTTCTGGATCGCCGGTGCTACTCGTCGCACCCAAGCGAATCGTCGCGTCGTAGACTTTGTCGAGTTTCAAGAATTCATCGGCACGCTTGGTGGCATCGCCGAGCAAGATGATCAGTAGACCCGTCGCAAACGGATCGAGCGTGCCAGCATGTCCGACGCGCAGCTGACGCTTAGTCGGTTTTTCACCACGTGCCTGGTACTCGGCGCGAATCTGCCCGCGAATCTTTGCACAGACATCAAAACTCGTCCAACCTGCGGGCTTATCGACAATTAGTATACCATCTTCGGCTAGACTCACGTCAAACTTCATATCCGTACTATACACTGTTTTACTTTCAGATTATTGTATTTATATACACTTTGTTGTATAATACTGATAGTTTGTCGTACATTTACAACTGAGAGGACCACGTCATGACGAATCTCGTACTAATGGTGACGGCAGTGATCATACTGTTCGCCATTGGGGCATTGATAATGATCTTAAGAGCTTCGGATGTTGAGAAGCTCTTCGGTGTAAGTCTACTTTTGTTTGGACTCGTTATCATGCTCCTTTCATCTGAAAGCGGTGACTCTGAGGACGAGCACTCACCTGACGTATCGATCGTTGCAGCTAGTCTAGGACTAGTTGAGGACACGAGTTATCCGATCGAATTCGGCTCGATCCTGGCTTCGAGAGTTGAAACGTCGGTCAACAATGGCTTGATCAGCCGGAAGAGTAGTGTCACGATCCTCGAGGAAGCTCGCCTAACGGCTAGTTTCAACGGAACCAATGGATTGACGCACATCATAGAGTTGCCACTCAATCGAATCGTCTTTGATCGAGATACTTCGATCGAAACACCCACGATGCAGGTCAGCTTTCGGGATGCGCTGATCGGAAGCTCAGACGCGACCGCCTCGAGCCTAGTATCTTTTGATACAGGCATCGATACACCGTATGGGACGTATGAGCACTTCGATCCTGACAGCTGCACGACACAGTCTTTCTTGTGGGCAACGAACCAGGAGTGCAGTGAAGTCATCCGGCGGTTCATACCCAGCGAACGAGCCATAACACAGGGACCTGGCCCTCTGATTGATGAGTACATGGAATCTGTTGTCATCACACTAACCGACGCTCAGTATCGGGAGGTATTGGGTCTTCAGAGATGACCCGACAAACGGTGCGTAGGACGAACCTACGCTACACGCTCGCCGCCCAGCGTTCAATGGGCGGCATTTTAATTTTGTCTTATGTGACATACTAGACACATGACAAAGCATCTGTTTGCCGTCTTTGCGCACCCTGACGATGAGGCGTTTGGGCCGAGTGGTACGCTGCTCGCCGAGACGGATGCAGGCACGGTGCTGCACTTGGTGCTGCTGACCAGTGGTGAGCACGGAATCAACCCGGGCCACGATAATCTGGCTAGTGTGCAACGACGCAAGAGCATTTCGACTACGTCGATGGCCTGTTATCAAACACGTCGGTGCAGGAAATCACCGATCGACTGATCGAACATATTCGTACGGTCGCGGCCGACGCAGATGAAATCGAGCTGATGAGTTACGAGTTCGGTGGCATCACCGGTCATATCGACCACATCGTGGCTGCCAGAGCGGCTGCAACAGCATTTTACCGGATCAAAGAGCACGACGATCGCCTAACACGCCTGCGTCTGTTTTGCCTGCCCAATCGATTGCAACCTGAGCGCAACACATCGTGGATTTATCACGACGCCGGCTACATGGACAACCAAATCTACGAAACCGTCGACGCTCGCCACCTGCGCGAGCGTATCATCACCGTCATCGACACCCACGCCAGCCAAGCCAGCGACGGGCAGCGTGTCAAAGAGCTCCTCGGCGAGGAGCTCGGTATGAATTGGTTTCAGATCATCGAATAACTAGCTCTGGCCAGGAATCTGGAATTGACCCGGATCACTTGGATTCGGTTGTGGCGGTGGTGTTGCTTGCGCCTGCGGCGCGGCGTTGACCGGCGATACAGTCGGCAGATCAGGCTGATCCGACGGCGGGGTCGGCGATGGTGCGCCAGGGCTTGATGGCAACGGTGGCAATGTCGAAAAGTCAGGCATCGGTGGCAGCGGCGGCAAGCCGCCAGGTGCGTCACTCCCCTGAGGCGCTGGCGCAGCGGCTGCATTCGGATCTGGCGATGGCATCGTCGGGATTTGCGCTTGCTGCTGACTCATCGGTTGCGCGTTCGACAGCGCGGCCTCGATAGCCGACTGAGCGTCATCTGACGCAGCCGGTGCACGGTGTTCACGGTCGAGGTCAGCCAATGTCTGTGTCGGTGCCGAGGTAGCTGGAGCCGAAGGTGCGAATCCGCTAGCAGCCGTCGCTGATGGCTGAGATAGCGGCTGCAAATCGTGACCGTGGGTATTTGGCTCATTTTGTGGCTGCGAATTCATAGGATCGTAGGTCGGCTGACCATCTTCGGGCTGATTAAATGAGTTCAGCGCTGGATAGCCCTCGGGTTCAGATTTGGCGTAACTACCACTGTCGTGGCTGAGGATTTGGCGGTTTTTGTCGGCTTCTTCGCTGCGGCGTTTATCGTCAGCCGCTTGGCTACTGGTGGCGTTGAGTGTACCACCAAAGGTCGGCTCAAACTGCGGCATGTCTAATTCGCGCGTCGTCGGCGGCTCGGGTGCTGGCGCACTCGGCGCCTGAGCTTGCGCGGCCGCTGGGTCCGGTTGCGGCAATTCAGCTAAAGCCTGCTTTGGCGCTGGGCTGTCGTCTTGGGCCTCGGCGGCGGCTTGCTTGATGTCGTTTTGCAGGTCAGCGACCGACGGCATGTTATTTGCGGCAGCCGGTGCACTGGCGGCGAGGCTCTGCGCCAGGGCGTCTTCGGCTTGCTTGGTGGCCTGTTTTTGGTTGTCTTGTTCGTATTGATCAGAAACTTCCTCGAGCGAGCCTTTTTTCTCGTGCGAGATGGTCATCGTGCCGTCGGCGGCTTGCTTGTCTTTTGGCGGTTTCTTGTCTTGTTTCGGCTTTGATTTGTCGATTTTGCCGCTAGCTTTGTCGCTCAGGTCGGTCGTGCCGTCGTTTCGCGTCGCGGTGTCGGCTGGTGGCTGGGTGATTTCCTGGGCGTCTTCCAGTTTGCTGGCGATCAGCTGCTGATTTGCCCCCGCTGCCATCAGTTGGGCGGCCATGGTCATAACTTTGCTGCTGGTGCTGGCGTTTGAGAAGCGGTCGGTCGCAGCCACGATACCGGTCAAGAACGCCGTAGCGATCTGTTCGTCAATCAAGTTTTTATCATTTCGCAGCGCTTCTGACAGACTGACTAGCATCTCCGAATAGCTGCTAGCGTCATCTTCGTGCCAGTTCAGCGAACCGAGGTCGCTCGAATCTTTGCCCAAGCTCAAACTAGCGACCGTGGCATCGTGCATGATACGACCGTGGTCGATCAAGGCGCGGTCGAGGTCGTCGTTGTTGCGCACACCCAGCGCCACCACCATCTCGACGTTGTAGTCGCCCTGGCTAAACTCCAGGTCGCTGTCGTCGATCGTCGTACGGTACGGTGTAATGAAGATTTTGACCATATCGCCGTCGACTTTGTAGCGCAGGTGATCGGCCTTTTCTTTGTCCAGCGCGATGATAAAATCGCGCAGACTGTTGACGGAATTTTCGAACGTCTTCTCGGGATCTAGAAACGTAATCGCCGGCGGTATATCTCCACTGAACACCGCGGTGGCGTGCTTGTTCAATTTGTTAATCAACAAGGTAAAGCCGAGCGCCGCCGACAGCTCATCGACCGTCGGGCTGGAATTGACCGTCACGAGTACGGTATCAACGTCTCGGAGTTTGTCGACGATTTGCTGTTTGGCGGATTGGTCGCTCATCTGTTTTTCCTTGTTTTTGGTGTTGGTAAACCTTTGGAGATGACTATACCATAAGCGTCTCGGGCACGTCAACGATTTATGGCACAAACTGTCTACAGCGGCAGCGTGGCGAGCTCGAGACTCTGGCAAAGCCCAGAAAATCCAGAGAAAAATTCTCGCCCAGTCGAGGACTGTCTGAGGCGACGCCGAGTTCCGCAGACTGCGATGAATTTGACTCTGGTTTTTCATGGCGTGTGCCAGCCGTCTCGGGATAGAGACGATGTCGCGTCGTTGACCTCTTTACTGATGGCGTAAAATTCGCTATACTACGTCAGATTGTCAATATAAATCTTTAGAAGACTCGAAAAGGAGATCAGTTCAGTGCCAATCATCAAATCAGCCATCAAGCGTATGAAGCAAACCGGCGTGCGCCGTGACCGAAACGTCGCCGTCAAACGCGACATGAAACTGGCCGTCAAAGCCTTTGCGGCCAAACCAAGCGCCGCTACCCTATCAGCTGCCCAGAGCGCCATCGACACCGCCGTCAAGAAAAACGTCTTCCACAAAAACACCGCTGCCCGCCGCAAAAGTGCATTGAGTCGCCAAGCCAAAGAAGCTGGCGTCAAACTGAGTACTGGCAAAAAATCGACGGCTGCAAAACCAGCTGCCAAGAAACCAGCAGCTAAATCAACGACTGCGAAGTCGACGACGGCAAAATCAACTGCCGCCAAGAAGCCTGCTGCAAAAAAGACGACCACAGCGACAAAACCAGCTGCTAAAACAGCTGCTAAAAAATCGACCGCGAAGAAATAATTGTTTCGTTCTCACATCCAACTCCCGCGACTTGTGCGCGGGAGTTTTCATTCGGCACCGAGTCAACCGTCCCGCGTACATCCCGAGCACTATCTCGATAGTGCAATATCCAACAACGCCTGTTCGAGCAACGTCCATGGCTCGGCGGTCGAACGTTTCAGCCGCTCGTCGGCCGTCGCCAGTGTGTCGATAATCCGCGCCACGTCACGGCGCGACAACTTGGCGGCATAGCGCTCTAGCTGCGACAGCGCGAATGGATGCGTGCCGATATCTTTGGCAATTTCTGCGCTTGTTCGATCACCGCCTAGCACCAGTGCCGCCAAGTTAGTCGCCTGCGAGCCCAATAGACCAAACGCCATGTGGGCTTCTTGACTGACGCGCAGGTGGGCGATCTTTGCCCGCACAGTCGCCACATCACCGTCGAGCGCCGCGCCGAACAAACTGAACACATTTTCGTGCATCGACGGGGCCAGCACGGTGTCGATCATGTCGTCGGTGATCGTTTCAGCACCTGCCAATTGGTCGATCACCGTCGCTAGCAGCTGTTGGTCAATCACGGTTGATTTGCCGTCGTCGCTAGGACGAATCGCTCGGTGCACCACGTCGTCAATCTGCGCAGAACTGAGCGACACCTGGCGATCACTACTATACGAGCGCAGCCAAATAGCGGCTTTGCCGGATTGTCGCTCACTCCACATCGTACAGTCGATTACCGTGGCATGCTGTTGCAGGGCTTTATACGTCCGGGTGCGTTTATCGGGCTTGGGTTCGACGACGATGACATCGCCACTCACCCGTTCGGCCCAAGATTCGAGGGCTTCCCAGACGGCTTTATTGGCGCTCGGTGTGTCGATACGCGTCACCGAGTCAGTAGCAAACAATGTCTGTCCCGCCAGCACTTCGCCTAGCCGCTCCGGCGCCAGATCCGCACCCTCGTAGCGCTCGATGTCGCGACCGCCAGCGATGCGCGCGATTTCCTGGTCGCGCTGAAACAGATTGTCTCCCGTCAGTACATATAACATCTCTGCCCTATTGTACCTGACAAACTGGACAGGTGTGGGTGCCGCGGCCGGCGACGCGGGATTTTTCGATCAGGACGTCTGGATGACGTGGACAGGCCAGCCCCTCGCGGCGAAAGACGCGCGCAAAATCGATGTAGCTGCCACGCTTGCCTTCGGCATCGACGTAGTTTTTGTCCGTGCTGCCACCTTTTTCGATCGATAGATTCATGACGTATTTGATCTCGTCCAGCAGTGTGCTGAGCTGCTCGTCCGATACATCACGCACACGCGTGGCCGGATGGATGCGCGCACCCCATAGACTCTCATCGGCGTAGATGTTGCCGACACCGGCCAACACGGTCTGATCCAAGATAGCAGCTTTGATGGTCGTGCCGTTACGCCGCCGGATGTGCTGAATAAATTGTTTGCTCGTAAACGTATTTTCGAGCGGCTCCGGACCGACCCGTTTCATAAAATCAATATTCGTCACCTCGGCAGTTGGATACAACTTAACCCAGCCAAACTTGCGCTGATCGTTGAAGTACAGATGCGAGTCATCAGTGAACTCGATCACCACCCGCGTACTGCGATCGGGCAGCTTGCCGATTAGCGAATCATTCGGATGCCCGGCGCCGAAGCGTCGATCACCAACGTACACTAGTTGTCCGGTCATCTTAAGATGAATCACCAACGTATAATCGCTGGACAAGTCGACCAATAGCACTTTCGCCCGGCGACGGACTGCCAAAATCGTCGCACCAACCAAAAATGCGCTGACATCATCATCGCTATTCGGAAAGCTCTTTGGCGAGTCGATCGCCCGGGCTGACGCGACTGTTTTGCCGACGATTAATCGCTGCAGTCCCCGCCGCACCGTCTCGACTTCTGGTAATTCTGGCATGTTACCAGTATAAACTACCAGCTAAACGGCTGTTTGACGCCGTCGATGACGCTCTGACCGCCGCGCAATTGCTCGGACAACTCTGGCCCCGTTGATTCGACAACGAGCAGCGGATACTGCGTATACCCGGTTAATTGCTGATCGTCTTGGTCAACGATACGAAAGCAATAGGTCCCCGGTGCTGTCTCAGGCGCGACATACAACGCAAAGTCCCACAGCATCGCCTGGCCACTCGCCGCCTGAACTTTGCTGTAAATCGGATTGGCTTCGGCATAATGCTGGCGGATGATCGTCCGACTGCCATCCGTCGGATCAGCACCCGAATTAGTGATGGTCGCGCCATCGGCCGGTGACGGATTGTTGTGATACGTGATATTGCCAGTGCCGACCGCCTGGTAACTGACAGCTGAACATGTCGTGCTACGCCGGCCGTACTCCAGACGGTAGACACGCTGCGTGCCCGAGGCTGCTGTATCGACGCGCACGATTTGGCGCAATCGGATCGGTGCATCGAGCGCGGCTATGACTTCGGTGTTTTGTGCGACGAGTGGTGTGCCAGGTGTTGTCGAGTTGGCGTTTTCGTACCAGCGATAGTTGGTTTGATTGGTTTGGGTCGTCGAAGTATACGACACATCGATATACAAGCTGACAATCCGCATATCATCGATCTCGGGGCTTCCGCTACCCTCGCGGCTGCGATTGATATTAATCTCCAGACTGTTGATCGCCGCCTGCGACCAGCTGCCGGTGTACGTGTCGCTATACCACTGACACGACAGCGGGTTGGTACGATACGGCGGTACGACCGATCCTTCCTCGAAGTTTTCGCCCGACATGTCGATCTCGTACTCTAACGCATCCAGCTCACCACCGACTGCATTTGTCGCGCTATAGGCACAAAAATGCAGATCGAGCCGTGTCGCCGACGTCAAACTCGGCACATTAGTAAAACTGTAGTTCGTCTCCAAACTCTGCTCGTCGTCGTCATCGTCACCACTACCGGTATAATCAGGTGTCAAATTCGCACCCTCATCGATATCCGTATGCGTACCGTCAGCCCACTCATTGTCGAAGACCCCGTCCGGCACGACACGGGCCATAGCTGCTTCGGCCGATCGATTAATCATCACACCAATACCAAGCGTCAAGATAAGTGCCCCTGACGCGACCCCAACCGTCGCCCATCGACGCATTAGCGCGTCTCCCGGTAGTCGAAACTGATAGCTCCAGCACGAGCGAACTTATTTTGCCCCGCCTGTACGCGCACCCGAAATGTCACCGTATCGCCAGCGCTCACCGTACATGAACCGAGCGGTGACGCTATCGTAGCGCTGCTCCAGGTCGCATTGGCCGTTACGGCATTGCCACTGGTCGCGCAGGCCGTCCCGCTGGCATCGCTGTACAGGGCGACAGTCACGGACTCGCTGGCAGTGGTGGTACCCCAACCTTGGATAGCCAGGTTGGCCAAACTACCTGTCGAGTAGTCGCTTGGCATCTGATATCGGACGTAAATATCGTAGTCCTGATTACTGGCTTGGTCCGTCGTCCACTGATAGAAATTACGCGATACTGTCGCTGCGCATGCCGCAGCGTTGATATTGAGCCGCGAACTGCCCGAACAAAAGTCGCTACTGAGGCTACCGGTATTATTCGAGCCGTCAGCCGTAAATGTCGCGCCCGGATACTCGGCGCTGAGCGTGACCGTCGAAGTCGGCCGCGCGGTGCCAGCATACGTTACGCCCGTCGACCCGAGCGTGATCGTGTTGGCGCCAGATCCGATGACGATGGTGCTGTTCGACGTATTGGCCGCAAAGAACGTCGCTCCGCCAGCGTTTTGAATCTGGAAGGCAGTCGTAGAGTTTGATGAGTTTCGGAATGTCGCATTGCCGGCGCCACCAATCGCCACCATCGCCGTACCGCCACTCGCGTTGATGCGGAACATTTCTGAAGATTGGCTGGCAGCTGCCTGGAGTGTCAGTGCTGTGTCGGTCGCTGCGTAATTGGTAATAGTCGTACTACCGTGAGGGTTCACGTTGAACGTTGTGTTCCCGCTATTGTTTTGAGCGCGAAACGCATAAGACGCACTGTGTGTGATATCGCCGCCAGTGAAATTGACGGTGTATCCACTCGGCGCCCACGAGTTGCTTGCTGCATTGGTCAATGTGGATGTACCATTAAATGAAATTGTACCATTGCTACCGACTTGCAGGCGGGCAGTGTTTGGGTTGCCACCGTTTGGTATGAGACGGATAGAGCCATCGTTGTTCGGACTGGTGATATTTGCTGCGTTTGTCGAGCCAGGTGTGCCGAGATTTAGCGTATTATTAACCGTAGCAGATCCGTTGTTTGAGACCAAAAACACCACCGCATCAGAACTGTCTCGTACTTGTAAAAGGTTAGCTGATTGGCTGGCTGCACCTTGGATGATCAAGCCGACATTTGAGGCACTAGTGGTTACTTTGGCTGAGTAAATGCTCGTTCGGCCAGCCTCAAACGTATTGCCGTTGCTGCTTGCCACATACATTGCTGTGCGATTGCCACCGCCGTCATGGTTTCGCACAACCAAATTCGCACCTAGACCAGCACCGGCATTTGTTCTGCGCATAATAACTCCACGATCCGTGCCATTACCGACAATCATAGATGTATCAATAACACCTGCCCCAGTAATATTAAAATCCGCCGTCTGCGGTGATGTCGTATTTTGGATGTAGCCAGCAGCACCAGTGGCACTAGCGAAATCAGCAGCGCTTTTGCCGTCGAGCAGAGCGGCGTTGAACGCGTAGGCGCTGGTGGCGAGTTTGTTGCGCGGCGTCATTGGACTCTCCCAGCTGGCACAACTGGCGGTGCTACACGTCGCCGTACCCGGCGTCGCCATAGTGATTTCAAAATATAAATCGCTAGTATTGAACAGACTGGCGCTCAGCGGATTGACCGCACCGAGCTGGACCGAAAATAGTCCATTTGTCACTTGCACCCGGTTGCCCGCTTCGCGGGTCTCGGTCCATAGCGCTGTCCCGCCGGAACCTGCTGCATAAATTCTAAACTGCATGTTGTACTGACCGTCGGCCATGATCTGACCCGACGGATCAGTTAGTCGTCCTTGAAAGTTCATCGTATTGGGTGGTGCGACTGCCGCTACCGGAGTCATCAGCGCGCTCCAAGCCCACAGCAGCGCCAACAGAAGTAGCGCGGCGGCGCTGAATCTGATCGTCTGGCTGAGCTGGTGAACTCGCATATAACCCCTCACAATTGTTACTTTGTCTGGTCGTACCAGATCTCACGTCATGGCCAGTAGCGTAAATACTATTGGTCGTTGGATCGAATCGCTTCGGCGACACCGCTATCGTCAGCAATGTTTTCGACGAAGAGAATCGCGTCTGGATTCAATATCATTTTGTCTTCGGGTTTGTGTATCTCGTCACCGAGTTTGACGAGCGTTTGTGTGTTTTCGAGGTCAGCTTCTCCCTCAGCCTCGGCGCTGAGTGCTTGATCGTTGGCTTGAATATAGTACACGTCAGTGACGTACGGCAT
>JAUIGH010000064.1 GCA_030429935.1 bacterium
GGCCAAGGAAAATTGCCCCGGCATGGGTCGTCTTTTCGGCCAGCTCGTCCGGATCGGCCACGCAAAGCTCCAGGTGCTCGGGCGCGATGCGGTTCGACAGCGCCGCCGCCTCGTCCATGTCCCTGACCGTGATCACCGCCCCGAAAACCCGCCCGCCTGGGACGGCACGACGCCGCTTCGCTTCAAATCCGACCCAAAATCTTACACCTACCACGACGCAGTGATGGGCGAACGCAGTAGCGGACCAGAAGTCATCGACGACTTCATCCTAATCAAATCCGACGGCTACCCGACCTACAACTTTGCCCACATCGTCGACGACACCGAGATGGCGATCACACATGTCATCCGCGGCCAAGAATTTATCAGTAGCATGCCGAATTACCTCAATCTCTATGAAGCACTTGGGTTTGATATGACCAGGCTCATCGCTCATCGAGTCGCCAATGACAACCGTCAATCCGACGGGTATTCTGCATTTCCTGCAGAGGTCGAACAAGGAGAACAGCAGCTAGCTGTTCGACCGAATGCCCGCGGATTGATGGGCGGAGATGGCGACGAGGCTGCCGACCGAGCAGGGGACACAAACTTACCGCTGCCCATCTTCGCTCACTTGCCGCACATCATGAATGAGACTGGCAACAAAAAACTCGGTAAACGCGACGGCGCCAAGGACGTCCTAGACTACGTACGCGACGGTTACTTGCCCGAAACCCTGGTCAGCTTTATCGCCACCATGGGCTGGAACGACGGCACCGAGCAAGAAGTGTTCAGTGCTGACGAGCTGGTCGAAAAGTTTTCCTTGGACAGAGTACAGCGCAGCGGTGCGCGCTTCGACGAAAAGCGCCTGCTATGGATGAATGGCCAATTTATCCGCGACCTATCGCTCGACGAGCTCGAGCAGCGCGCCGAAGTATTTTGGCCGAATGCGGCGCGATCAGCTGACCCTCAGTATCGCCGCGACGTATTGGCGCTGGCCCAAGACCGAATGAAAACACTGGCCGATCTGCCGACGCTGACCAGCTATTTCTTTACCGAGCCCGAACCTAACATGGAATTAATCACTGGCAACAAACAGCTAAAAAAGCAATCTGAATCAGAGCGAACCGATCTGTTAATCCAAGTCAAAACTGCGTTCGAAAACATCGACAACTGGACTGCCGAATCCATCCAAGTCTGCTTAAATCAATTGCTGGAAACCACCGGACAAAAACCAGGCATGCTCTTTAGCCTGATCCGTGTCGTCACCACCTGGGCACCATTCAGCCCCGAACTCGACAAAACCCTGGCGCTGCTTGGCCGCAAAACGACAATTCGCCGTATTGGCACCATAGATCATAACTAATACAACTGCTATTGAGAGTCCGCAGCGTCTGCGCGATAGTCTGGTAGTTCAGGTGGTTGCCCGTTCTCAATCTGCTTACCAATAGAGCGAGCCATCGCAAGACGGTTCCGCGCCTCTTGCTCTGCGCGTTGCGCGTCATAAAACTGCTCCAGACTCAAACCACTGTATGGGCAGCCTCCACATACTTGAGCTGAAGCTATCTTTGACAAGCTTTTTATCGCGCGGCTGGGCGAGGAATGATTGCTATACTGCGATTTTACCTCAACTTGCTCGCTTTCCGTTCGCGGACAATGCAGGATCGCTCGTGAACCGGCATAATACCTAACTCCATTTGATGGACTGTTTGGCGGAATGATTTGCCCCAAATCATCTTCGGCAAGATTTTCTGTCTGTATCGTCTTTAGCTGACATCTGTCAAAAGAATTTGGAAATAAACTCATAGTATTAATATATCAGATTATAACTAATAAGTCAATGACATATCAACTATTCTCTTCAGCGTCACTACTTGTCGTTCGCTCCACACGCTTCCTAGCGGTGCTGATGAGTCCTGACATAGAGGACGAAAGCGGATACTCATGCTACAATTAACCACGAGCATGAAGAAAAAACTGACACAATTCAAACAGTGGATCCGGACGCATCGCATGCAGAGCCTGGCTATCGGAGGCGTGCTACTGATCGCTCTTACAGCTGGCGGCGCAGCTCTGGCCTGGCACTTGACCACACCACCACCGATCGACACTACGCCGATCAAAGTCACTAAACGTCCCGAACCCAAATATTATTCGCCATTGACCGGCACGCAAGTCAAAACCGAAAAAGCCACCACCGCTGCCGTCACCGCCATCATGATCGAAAACAGCCCAGACGCCCGGCCGCACAGCGGACTCAAGCAAGCTGGCGTCGTGTACGAAGCCATTGCCGAAGGTGGCATCACACGCTACCTCGCGTTATATCAAGAAGACAAACCCGGCTTGATCGGCCCCGTTCGCAGCTTGCGCCTATACTACGTCGATTGGCTGACGCCGTACCAAGCCAGTGTGGCCCACGTCGGTGGCAGCGCCGAAGCTCTACGCTTAGTGCGAAACGGCAACTACCGCGACATCGACCAATTTTTCAACGCCAGCACCTACTGGCGCGCCAGCGACCGCTACGCCCCACACAACGTCTACACCAACTTCAAAAACCTGGACACGCTCAACAAACAAAAAGGCTATACCGCATCTGAATTCAAAAGCTTTCCCCGCGTCGACGGCGAGAAAAACGCTGAGCCTGATGCCAGCACTGTCACCATCAACTTTTCGAGCGCCCAATACAACACTCAATACCGCTACAACAAAAAGACTAATAAGTACGCTCGCTACCTAGCCGGCGCCCCACACAAGGACCGTGAAAAAGGCACGATCACCCCAAGTGTCGTCGTCGCCATGCGCGTCAACGAATCGACCGTCATGCAAGACGGCGCCC
>JAUIGH010000019.1 GCA_030429935.1 bacterium
AGCACGGCCGAGCAGTCGATTATTGGTTGAATTCGATGGTTTTGATCAATTTGTCAAAGTCGGATTTGAACGTCTGGGCGTCTGTCTGGATGGTGACGGTTTTGTCACGAAGCTTAAACACCACCGCTGAACCGCGGATTTCATCGCTGAATGAGCCGTCGATCCGGGTGCCGTTGACGCCGTTGACGCTGACGTTAGTCGTTTTGAGTTCGCCGTCTTCGACGCGGCTTTCGTAGTCAGACAGGACTTCTTCGTAGACCTCGTCTTCGATCGCAACTCGCAAAGCATACCGCTCCTCGCGGTTATCGACAGGCGGCACCAAAATCGGGTTTAGGTAGGCGTAAAAATCACCGCCGTCCGCCGCGTCATCATCGACGTACACGCTCCAGGTCTTTGGGTACTCAAATGTCACACGGCCGTAATCATTGGGGCCGACGAATTGTCTGTTCGGTTCTTTTTCGCGTTCTAGGAATTTTTCTTCGTCGAGTTCAGCTTGGACTTTTTCGGCTTCAGATACCGCCAGCGCGATTTGCCCGTCGACATCAGTTCGGGCTTCGGTGTACTGCATGTATGCCCAGATAGCCACACCACCGACGCCGAGCAGCACGATAACTAGCCCGACAATGATTAATGTCGAGGCTTGAACCGCTCCAGTTTGCCGAGCTTGGCGTATCATGCTCATGATTATACGGTTTGCTCTGGGGGTTGTAAAGGGTCGATTTGATACAAATAGTGCGCTTGATACGAACGTAGTGCCGGCCGCTTCAACTGAAACCCATAGCTGATAAAGTATAGCCTGTGGCCGAGCAGCGTTGCCTGGTGCTCCGCCCAGTCGGCCATTTTTTCGATGTCACGTGATTCGCCAAAGGTATAGATGACCGTCGTCCGCGGCGGCACCGTGACGCGCCAGTAGTTGGCCAGTCGCACGTGCACGCCGCCGTAGCGTCGATTAAACCAGCGCGACAGCAACACCAAGACCGGGTTCAGCTCGTAGCCGACCGCGCGCGCACCCCGCCGAGCTGCCGCCCGCAGCACGAGACCATCGCCCGAACCAATGTCGACCAGCAGATCATCTGGGCCAATCTGGTAGAGTTCATCAAACGCCCGCGCAACATCGCTGGGTTTGCTGGGTACGTACGGCGCGCCCCACAGTACGACGACGCAAAATATCATCAGCAGGATGAACAGCACCAGGACGATGATGACGCCCACCTATTCGGCCTCGTCGAACTTTTTTTTGAGCACGGTTATTTGATGTTTGTGCTCGGCTAACTGCGTTTCGATTTGCGCAGCCAGCGCTTCGGCTTCTGTGAATTTGTCGACGGCTTGTTCGGGCGTAAATTCATCGGATTCGAACCACGCCAATAGCTCGCCGAGCTCGGTGCGTAATTGTGTGATTGTTTTGTTATCGGTTTTTGACATCGCGTACCTCCGCCTGGATTAGTTGTTGTTCGGTCATGATTTCTATCTGATTGCCCGATGCAATCTCGCCGCGCAGTACCGCATAGCCACGGCGCAGCACCGCTTGCGGGTCGTAGGCGTGCAGTGTGGCGCGTAGGGATTTGAGCTGGTCGAGCAACTGATCAAAGTGCATATCGGCGCTATCGTACGCCTGACGCAGCCACTGCCTAGTGTCGATACGGATCTCGTCGAGTGCGCGCTCGGTGGCGCTGGCCATCCGACGAACTCGCTCGCGGGTGCTGGTAATGATCTCGCGGGCATCGGGCACCAATATCTGGGCGGCGTTGCTGGGGGTCGCGGCGCGCACATCAGCCACCATGTCGGCCAGCGTGACATCGACTTCGTGACCGACGCCGACCAGCGTCGGGATACGCGATCCAGCGATAGCGCGCACCAGCCGTTCGTCATTGTACGCCGCTAGGTCATCGGCGCTGCCGCCGCCGCGAATCAGCACCAGCACGTCGGCTGGGTCTTCGGCTTGATTGAAGTACTCGATGGCGCGGATCATCTGGTCGGGCGCAGCTTCGCCCTGCACCTGGGTATGTGCCACCTGGATATCCAGGCCACCCCAGCGCTGGGTCAGGATTTCGATAAAGTCAGCGTACCCCGCAGCTTGCGTACTGGAAATCACCGCCACGCGACTGGGTTCGGCTGGCAGTAGACGTTTGCGCTCGGCGGCAAACAGGCCTTCGGTTTGCAGCTTGGCTTTGAGTAGCTCAAAACTTTTTTTCAGGCTACCTTCGCCACTGGGCCGCACCGATTGCACGGTCAGACTAAATTTGCCCCACGGCGTCAATTTTGGTGTGGCACGCACGATGACCTTCATGCCATCTTCGATCGGCACTCGCTGCTGCCAGACGGTCATAAAACACCCGAGGGTCCCATCGCTGTCTTTGAGGTCAAAAAACACGAACTTGCCTTGGTTGACCTTGTAGCTCGCTACCTCGCCTTCGACTTCTAGCGCCGGAAACGCGCCGGCCAACACCTGGTTGACGACAGCGATACACTCGCTGACACCGAGCTTAACGGGTTGGCTTGCCATACTTCACCACCGCGTGTTGATAACTAATATAGCCTGGGCCGAGGATGATCGCCAGCACCAGGACGCGCGTCAACAGCACGCCAGCGATGGCGATGCTGCCGGTCAATCCCGCCACCGCCAAAAAACTTACCATCAAGGCCTCATACGCGCCGCTACCCCCAGGTGTCAAGACAGCAAATCCAGCGACGGTTGCCAGTCCATAGGCTAGCAAGATCGGCGCCGGATTGACCACCGTACCGAGCGACCAAAATACGATGACGAATTGCGCGATTTCGGCCAGCAGGAACACGATGCTCCACACGAATGGTTTAAACAGCAGATGCTTGTTGCGCCGCAGCACCAAATAGTCATCGTGAAAATCGTCTAGATAGTCGTAGACTGTCTCGTCGTGCACCACGACGCGTTTTTTACCCCGAGTTATACGGCGCACTAGGCCGTTGATACTGCGGGTAATCCAGATTGTTGCCGCGCGTAGGCGTTTCAGGTCTTTGATGATGTAGACTCCGACCACGCTCAGCAGGATCATACCTCCGGCCAGCACACTACTGAGCAATATTACCCAGCGATTCACCGCCCCGTCAAACGTGATCATCAGCACCGCAACGACGAGTAGTACGAAAAATGCCGCGAATCCAGTGGCAACACGAACGACTTGCGCCACCGTCGCCCGACTGGCCGAGACTTTATGTTGTGTCAAACGCCAAGTTAGAAACGCCACACCACTGGCACCACCGCTCGGCAAAGCATGATTGACGAAATTGAGCTCCAGCATCATACGCATCTGTTGCCACCACGAGATATCGTCGAGCGAGCGTTTTTGGCGCAAATAGGAAAAGATTGTTTCACCGACCGCATAGTAGCTGAGCAGGACCGCCGGGATAAACCACACTAGTTTTGATAGATCGACCTGGCCGAGCAACCGCCAGGCCTCTAGCAACTCGCCACGCATGGCAAATATCAGCACGGCGATCAACACCAGCGTGATACCACTCAACCAAAACCGCATCGAAGCTCTCATCTACCTCGTAGTATACTATGGACATATGTATATCGCGATCCTCGGACGACAACCAGCGCTCGGTATGGCCGAGCTCGAACGCCTGTATGGTGCCGACGCTGTGCGTTGGTTTTCTGGCAACACCGCGACAATCGATGACAAAAATTTTGTGTTCAATGATTTGGGCGGAAGTCAAAAAGCTGGTCGTGTTGTCAAAATGTTTGACAGAGGTGATTGGCGCGTTTTGAATAACTTTATTATACAAGAATACGCCGCTCGCTGGCGAGATACCGACCACAAAATCACGCTCGGTGTCAGTGTCTACGACGTACCGACCTCATCGCGGGAAATACAACGCACCGGACTAGCGCTCAAAAAACAACTCAAGTCTGCCGGCACTAGCCTCCGCCTCATCCCCAACAGCGATCCTGTGCTCAATACAGCCACCAGTCACCACAACAAGCTCGGGCTATCTGAGTACAAGGTAGAGTTGTTGATCGTCAAAGGCGCTTCAGGCAAAATCATCTTGGCCGAGAGCATTGGCGCTCAGAATATCACCGCTATCGCCGCCCGTGACCAAGCCAGACCGAAAACTGACGCCTACGTCGGGATGCTGCCACCAAAACTCGCGCGCATGATGGTCAACATGACCAGAGGTCGATCAGCGCTAAGTGGGATATGGGATCCATTTTGTGGCACTGGTGTAATTTTGCAAGAAGCAAGTCTGCTCGATATTCCGAACTATGGCTCTGATTTGAGCGAAAAGATGGTCGAGTACTCGCGTACTAACCTCGACTGGTTGCGAGAGCGCTTCTCGAGAAACGATACAACCTGGTTTGAGACCGAAGTATCACAGGGCGACGCGACGTCGTTCACCGCACCGTCTACATGGAAGTTCGACGCCATCACCAGCGAATCCTACCTCGGGCAACCCTTTTCAGCCTTTCCGGCTGCTGACAAACTTGAACAGGTCAAATCAACCTGCAACAGCATCATCTCAGAAGCGCTCAAGAATTTACATCGCCAACTCCCACCCGACGCCACGCTCTGTCTGGCCATCCCCGCCTGGCACCGCCCCGACGGCCATTTCGTGCATCTGCCACTGACGCAGCACCTACGCGAGCTCGGCTACGAACGTATCGACCTGACTCACGTCCGCCACGATCAGCTGCTCTACTACCGCGAATCACAAGTCGTCGCCCGCGAGCTGCTACTCTTACGCCGCGAGCTCTAATCCACTTTGTTCGATGATGCTTTGAGCCTCTTCGCGCGTCGCCTCAATACCTGACTGATCGATGCTCGGCAGGCGCCGACTATCAGTAGCGATCACACCCAGTCTGTGCATCATGATAGTTGCTGGCCCTGGATTGCGCGAACGGTAGGTCGATTCGTAGATGTACGACGGTTCGAGTTCGGCGTGCAGCTGCCAGACACCTGCCAAATTTCCTGCCCGCAGAGCCTCGTACATAGCTGACATCCGTGGAGATTGCCAGTGACTCTGCACCGATATCGCTCCGGCAGCTCCCGCCTCTAGCGCAAATTGTGGATTGAGCGAATCATCGCCGCTAAATATCGTAAATTCATCTGGTACCTCTGGATTCGTACGTAAACGAACCGCCATATCCGTACTGCCAGTCGCATCTTTGAGGCCGCGCAGTGTCGGGATATCTCGGATCATCCGCAACATTGTCTCGTACTCGATCCCTTCGCCGCCGACCCGACTGGGTATGTTATAGGCGACCAGCGGCAAATCACCCGCTGCCTCGGCCATCAGTCGGTAGTAGGTATAGATTTCTTCTTGATCTGGTTTGATGTAGTACGGCGAGACACCCAGGATAGCATCTGCTAGCTCATGTGTAGCGACATGCTGTGTCAATTTATACATTTCAGTCGGATCGTTTGACCCCGTTCCCGCCATGATCGGCAGCTCCGTATTGGCGCGAACTGTCTCAAACAAACGGCGATGCTCTGGATGTGTCAAGTGAGCGCTCGAACCCGTCGTGCCTGCTACTACCAGGCCAGTCGTACCCATCCGACCCAAATAGTCAATGAGGCTCACGACGCTATCGTCGTCGACCTCGCGACTCGGCTGCAATAGCTCTGCAGCCCGCGGACCAAATCCCTCGGCTCGCATCGACTCGACCGTCGCGCCACCTGCGTACATCGGGGTGATCATCGCCGTGACGACTGATCCGAATTTTTGCGCCAGTGGCGTCTGAATCCCCCGTAAAAAGCGTTCGGTACCAATATATTCCTGTGTTTCTGTCATACTCATCTCCTTTACATTTGTCGCTGTGACAATTAAAAAACTCCCGCGCCGGGGAGTCGTGATTGTTGGTCGTATGCGAAAATCACCGCTCGGCGCGTGGGGGCGTCGTCGGCTTCTTTTCTCGGTTCATACGTTGTACCATGGCGTGATCATACCACCGCAACTCATTATGCGCAAGCAGGTCTTGACTGGAAGCGGTCAAATTGCTACAATCTAACAGATTGATTTTATAAAAATTTAAGGAGTTAGCATGTCAAAAGTCAAAGCTGGTGGTTCGAGTAAGAACGTCCACAACAACGCTGGCGCTCGACTTGGTGTCAAACGCTTTGGTGGCCAACAGGTCAACGAAGGCGAAGTCCTGGTCCGGCAAACTGGCGCGACCAAAATCGCTGGTCCTGGCACCTACATGAGCCGCAACTACACGATTCACGCCGGCAAATCAGGCGTCGTCAGCTTCAATCGTGTCAAAAAAAGCCGTTTTACCGGCAGCACAGTGCCACGCACACAAGTCGTCGTCGAATAAATCATCATCACGAGATACAATTAAAATCCGCTCGATTCTCAAGAGCGGATTTTAATTGTAAATTGAGATTTTGAACTGATTAATCTTTGCCGAGATGGTGCTTGATGCGCTCGACGACGTCGCTGATGACGACTTGGCTTTTGACCAGATAGTCGTCGACACCGAGTGCTTCGGCGCGTTCTTTGTCTTTTGGCTGACTCAGTGCGGTCAACATGATGACGCGCATGTTTCCCGTCTCGGGGGTGTTACGCAGGATGTCTAGGACATCAAAGCCACTGATTTTTGGCATCATTGCGTCGAGTAGGATCAGATCAGGGCGGTATTCCATGGCCGCTGACAAGGCTTGCTCGCCGTCGTGGACTTCACGGACATCAAAGCCTTCGACTTCGAGCCGCGAACGATAGACAGCCGCCAGCGCGGTATCGTCTTCGACCAAGAGAATTTTTGCGGTTTGCTCTGCCATACCTATCCGTAGTGTACCCCAGCCAGCGCCAAAGCACAAGCTATTTATCGAGCTGCTTTAGGGCGGCGTCGAGTTGTGGGTCGTCGCCGTTGTTTAGGTCGTCGTAGGTCAATTCGATGGTCTGATCCGGCGTGATGCCAGTCTCGGAGATGCTGTCGCCAGATGGCGTGTACCAGCGAGCAATGGTGACTTTGAGCTGGCGTCCGCCGCTGAGGTTGAGGATTTGCTGCACTGAACCTTTGCCAAAGCTGGTTTCGCCGATCAAGGTTGCTGCGTCATGGTCGCTCAAGGCGCCGGCGACAATCTCGCTGGCACTGGCGCTACTGGCATTGATCAGTACGACGGTCGGCATATCACCAAGCAGTGGCTGGCCTGTCGAGCGCAGGGTTTCGGTCTCTTCCCCGCCGCGCTTTTCGGTGACGACGACTTGATCGTCGAGCCAGATACCAGCCACGGCCTGAGACTGCTCCAGGTAACCGCCACCGTTATCGCGCAAGTCGAGCACCACGCCGCTGACATCGCGGTCGATGAACTCTTGAGCGGCTTTCCGGGCTAGCGAGCTAGTGTCGGTGTCAAAGCGACGGATTTTGAGGATGCCAACTCCGTCCTCGATACGGCTATCGACGCTGGCGTCACTGACGCTGGCTCGGGTGATGGTAAATTCTTGTTCATCGCGGTCACGTAAAACTAGCAATTTGACGGTCGTACCAGCCTCACCTCGGATCAATTCAGCGGTGCGCGCTGCATCATAGCTGGCGGTGACGGTGTCGTTGACGGTGACGATTTGATCGAGTTTTTGCAGTCCAGCGCCTTCTGCAGGCGAGCCCGGCAAGACGCGCAGCACAGTCGGTGTGTCATCACGCACACCGATTTCGGCGCCGATACCACTGATCGTGCCACTCAGGCTTTTATCTAGCTCATCAGCTTCTTCACTGTCGAGAAACGTCGTGTACGGATCACCGGCCGCTGCCACCATACCTCGGGCAGCGCCGTCGACTAGGGCTGCGGTGTCGAGTTCACCGTCGTAATTGGCTTTCAGTCGCTGATAGACTTCTTGGGTGACATCGAGATCCAGCGTGTCGGTCGAAGTGCGCATGCCCACCAGCGGACCAACCCGAGCGATAATCTCATCGCTACGCGTCCCAGCCACAAAGCCGACGATCAGCAGGACACCGGCCAAAAACAGCGCCGATCCGACCGACATTTGCCGTGTGTGCGAACCGGGTTGATCCGCTGATGCTCCCTGATGTTGTTCCTGCATGAGTACTACTCAGTATACCCTATCCATGAGCGGCATGACTAGCAAAATCTAGAAGTATATGAATCCGCCGTTGTAAGCTGCTGGAGAGACATTGTACATTTCGCTATAGTGCCCCCATCCTGCACCACCAGCGTTAAAGAAGTTGTATTGGCTGATGTTTATAGTGCCATTAGAATTGACGCTTTCCACCCACACGGTGTGACCGTACGGACCGTCCATGCTAACCCCGACTGACCCAGCACGTGGTGTATAGCTCACGGTGATGCCAGCGGCACGGGCGTTGCCAGGCCACTGCTTAGCGTTACCGACACCACCCCAGTATGGCATGTAACCGTTTTTCTGGAACACTTTCCAGGCGGTGTAGCTGACGCATTGGCGTGAGTACATTCCCCATGGGTCGACGATCGGGTTGTAGTAGTCAGAGTTTGCTAGATTTGCTGGGTAGCCACCTTTGTTTGGGTCTCCTGCCACGGCACTACTTCCACCGCCAGCCGCACGAAGTGCAGCTTCAAGCGCTGCCTGCTGTGCACGCTGTGTTTCTTCAAGCTTCTTTTGTGTTCGTGCACTCAGGTTTTGGTATGCGGCTTCTTTACCACGCGTTTTTTGGACTAGCTCGTTTTGCTGTTGTGCCTTTTTCGCCAAATCAATTCTCTGGTTTTTCTGATCTAGCAGCACGGCTTCAACTTGCTCTTGCTTTTTCTCCAGCTCAGCCTGTAGCTTGTTGATCTCATCGATAGTGTTTTTCAAGGTATCGCGGATCGACGACAGTCGTTCTTGCTTGTCTAGGTAATCACCGAGCGTCCCACTGCTGGCCAGCATCTCGAGCGGCGTGATATCGCCGTCGACGTACATGTCAGCCAGCGTCGTGCCGAGCGCTTCACGGTTAGCCTCGATACGTTTTTTGTTTTCTTCGATTTCTTTTTTCAGCTTGTTGTATTTGGCTTCGTTGAGATCGATTTTGGCCTGCAGCCGAGCTTTGTCGTTGTTGATACTATCGAGTTTGAGCTGCAAGCTGTCACCTTCGGCGTTCAGCTTGGCGGCTTTGTCTTGGTATTGCTCAATCTCGCGCTCCAGAGCACGGATTTGGTCGTCGTATTTGTCAGCCGATACTGGCGCAGAGCTCATGATGACCAGTGGCGTCACGATCGCCATCACACCAGCAACCGCGCCAATCGCGAGACGTTTGGCGAAGTTTCGGCGTGAAACTGGTGTGGTGGACCGTTGTTTCATTACTCTCAGTTGTAGCATAAGCGGTTTCTCCGTGTCAAATATCCTGTGTTGTAATTTTGCACGCGCGCGCTCAGCATCGACCCTGCGGCGAGCTCGTGTGTATAGATAGAATTAGACTTTTAGATAGCGGCGGGTTGCGAACAGTGATGAAACAGTACCGATGATGCCGCCCAGGACGATCATCGCCAGTACCACCAGTCCGATGTACATAATCAGGAAGTTGTATGTGTCATTCATCTGGATGCCAAATGATGTCAGGCCGTCTTTTGACCACCAGACCAACGCCACACCGATCGCTGTTGCCACTACGCCAGCGATAAAGCCATACACGACGGCTTCGACCACAAACGGCCCGCGGATAAAGTTGCGATCAGCACCGATCAGCTTCATCATCTGGATCTCGTCTTTGCGGCTAAAGATCGCCATACGGATGGTGTTAAAGATGATCAAGCTGGAAATCAGCACAAAGACGATGCTGGCAACGATACCACCCTGCTGCGCAAAGCTCGCCCAGCGCGTTAGCGTCTGGATGGTGTCAGCCCGGGTCACAAAGCTCGGCTCGCGGTCTTGGTTAGCTTGGTAGGTGCTGTTTTCGTTGACGAAAGTTTCCAGTTCAGACGTGTCATCGATATCCTCCAGCTGGATGCGAAATACACCCGGCAGCTGGTTGGTCGCCTCGGTCAGTGCGTCGAGCGCCGTGTCATCGGCTTTGTTGTCTTCGGCCAGTTCTTGCTTGCCTTCTTCGGGAGTCACAAAGCGGACTGACTCGACAGTCTCGAGCGCGCGCAAATCTTCAGCGATCGAGTCGATGTCTTCGGTGGTCGTGTCGGTGTTGACGTACAGCGACAGGTCGATCTTGCGTTTCATCTCGTCGACCGAATCATTGAGCACAACACCGGCCGTCGCGGTCATGAAGATGATCAAGAGCGTGATGGTCATGACCGCTGTCGCGGCGATAGTCAGCCAGGCATTACGCGTGAAGTTGTTGACGCCGTAGCGAATCATCCGCAGCGTGGTCAACCACTGGCGGCGGTGACGCTTTTTGGTCTGTAGGACTTTGGTGCTCGGCTTTGGCTTCGTTGTCTGTTTAGGCATGATTATCTCCTAGAGTCAGTGATGGAGTTCGTGTTTCGAGACGAGGCGTCAACGAAGCGCGCAGTGAGCTGTACAAGAGGTACAGCGAACGAGCACTGGAATTTGACAACGAAGTATTGAGGCGCGAAAACATCACTGACGGTAGCTCCCCTGGGCTTCATCGCCAGTAATTTTGCCATGTTCGATCGTTATCACGCGGCGTTTCAGCTTGTTGACGATGTCGGCGTTGTGCGTGGTCAGCAGTACAGTTGTGCCGTACCGGTTGATCTTTTCCAGCAGCCGGACAATATCCCAGCTGTGTTTTGGGTCGAGGTTGCCGGTCGGCTCGTCGGCGATCAAGATCTTTGGCTGGCGCACTACAGCGCGGGCGATGGCGACACGTTGGCGTTCACCACCTGATAGTTGGTGCGGAAACTTCTTTTCTTTGCCGGTCAGCCCGACTAGCTCGATGACTTTTGGTACCGTCGAGTTGATTTCGCGGTTGGTCATACCGGCGATTTCTAGAGCAAATGCGATGTTCTCAAACACCGTGCGCTGCGGCAATAGTTTGAAATCCTGAAACACCACGCCGATTTTGCGGCGCAGCAGCGGGATGTGCTTATCTTTGAGCGTGTCGTAGTCGATGCCACCGACGACAATCTTTCCCGTAGTTGGCTTTTCTTCTCGGGTCAATAATTTCAGCAGCGTTGATTTGCCCGCACCGCTGGTGCCGACCAGTATCACGAATTCTTTGGGCTCGATATGCAAACTCACCCGGTTGATCGCCGGCTTGAGCTCTTTGCCGTAGCTTTTGGTAACCCTATCTAACAGAATCATGCTTTTGCTAATTATAGCATAATCTGTATCACTCTGTGTAAATGCGAACCTGTCGATCTAACTCGTCTTTCAATTTTTGGACGCGAAATCTAGCATTGGCTACGCTTGGATCTCCGGAACTTCGTTGTTTTGTTATCGCGCGATCAATATTGCCCCGCACATCTTCTACTAGTCGCATTAGTAGATAAGCATCATACTTACCTGTGTCTTGCATTCTTTGTAGGCTATCAGCGTATTCTCCTCGCACTTCCCAAAATAATAGCTCAGTCATAGCGTCATCATCAGGGTTAGTCGAAAAACTGTCTAGCGCAAATTCCGAAATCATTGATGGCACTTTTAACGTGTCGAAAGGAGCTACGTGCTCGCGATAATTCACGTAGCCCATCCGCAGAAGTTCAAGTGTTGAGTTCGTGATCGGTTGTTGTAATTCGCGTCTCTCGGATTCTGCTTTTTCAGCCCAGTACTGCGTTTCTTCAGGCATGCTGTCGCCAACGATCGCAGCCTTTAGCGCAGCCTCTCCTTCTGTGTTAGCTATTTTGTGATTATTTTTCGCCAAACTCTGCAGAGAACGCGCGATGTCAAAGTACGTTGACGCCTCTAGTCCGGAAGATTCGATTTGGAGTATCGATTGTAACGCGAGATACGGAGCCACTTCAAATTTCTCTCTACTTTGACCAACTTGTCTGGCATGCACATGATTCATGTACGCTTTCCAACGAGCGGAGTCGGCAGTCTGCGATATGTCCACGCCTATATCAATAGCCGCTACCGTTACAACCCCAAGCTCGTCGGTAACTTTCACGCAGGCAAACGTGTTTAATGCATCTTTTAGAGCACGAGCGGCTTGACTACGCCGATTCTCGAATACATGATAGCTCTGATCGGTTGTGCGCATCCACCAGTTCGGTTTGCGAAAGCCTGTGATGTCAGCTCCGGGAGCCACTGTTTCATCTGCCAAACGAAACGCCCCGATACTATCCAGTGCCGACGCAAGTACAGGATCATCATACACGCGAATCGCCTGCCGCCTAGTATAGCTAGCAACGTCATCATCGGAGAATGCATAATCTTCAGTGACCAAGGCTCCCCCAGCGCCAACTTGCATTCTTGCGATCCGCCATAACATGCATCCAATTTCATTTTCGCGACCCCGATACTCTTTTGGAATATCTGGGTAATATGAGCTTGTCAGTGCTCGTATATGATCCTCGTCAAGCCATTCTGGCGGCAGATGCTCAGTCAGTGCCGCACCTGGGCTGAAACGTAGTAAATCATCACTCGGTGTCATCTCACTCATAATTCTGATTAGTATCTAATGCACGAATCAGAGGTCAAGCACGAGCGTTTAGGCGTTTGCCTCCAGCCAAGTCGTCATGAATTCGTCCAAGTCGCCGTCCAGTACGGCTTTCGTGTCTTTGTTTTCGTGCTTGGTGCGGGTGTCTTTGACGAGTTGGTACGGGTGTAGGACGTAGTTGCGAATTTGGCTGCCCCAGTTGGCGGATTCGCCGCTGCGTAGGTCGGATAGTTTTTCGGCGTGTTGTTCGAGCTGCAGTTGGACGAGCTTGGAGCGCAAGATCTTCAGCGCGGTTTCTTTGTTTTGGATCTGTGACTTTTCGTTTTGGATCGCCACCACGATACCGGTCGGGATATGCGTCACGCGCACCGCTGAATCAGTCGTGTTGACGCTCTGGCCGCCATGCCCGCCACTGCGGTAGACGTCGATGCGCAGATCATTATCGTCCAGTTGGACTTCGTCGGGCGTGTCGATCTGCGGCAAGACTTCGATTAGCGCAAAGCTGGTCTGGCGCAAATTATCGCTATTGAACGGACTCAATCGCACCAATCGATGCACGCCGTGTTCAGAGCGCAATTTGCCGTAGGCGTAGCTGCCCGAGACTTCGATGACACTGGTCTTAATTCCGGCTTCGTCGCCGGTGCTGCGTTCGAAGTTGGTGGTAGTTAGCCCTGACTTTTCCGCCCAGCGCAGATACATCCGCTCCAGCATCTCTGCCCAATCCTGCGCGTCGGTGCCACCTGCGCCCGCCGTAATACGTAGTATGGCGTCGTGATTATCGTACTCGCCGTCAAATAATAGCGCGCGTTTTAGCCCCGCATATTCAGTCTCAAAAGCGCTCACCTGCTGCTCGAACTCATCCAGCATCGACGAATCGCCCAAACTCATTAGCTCGATGATGTCAGCGACTTGGGCGCGCAACAGCTGCCACGGCTCTATGCCAGAACGCAGCTTGGCAGACTGCTTCGACAAATTCTGCGCCCGCTCAACGTTGTTCCAGACTTCGCTATGCGCCAGCTGCGTGTCGATCGCTGCTAATTCCTCGACCTTAGCATCGATCTGTAGCTGCCCGTAGGCTTGGTCGATCCCAGCCGCCAACTCCTCGGCACGTTTTTTCAGTGGTTGCATATCTACATAGTATACTACGTCTATGCATATCGGCATCTTTGACTCAGGACGCGGCGGAAGGTTTGTGGCAGGAAAGCTAGCCGAGCTGTTGCCCGAGCACGACTATGTGGCGATCGCCGATCGCCAGCATGCGCCGTATGGCGAGCGATCCTACGCTGATATCGAGCGTCTGACGCACGCCGCCATCCAGCCACTCCTCGCCTGCGACATCGTAGTGCTGGCTTGCAACACCGCTACGGCAGCGGCAATCGATTCGCTGCGTACTACCTATCCCGATACGACATTTGTCGGTTTTGAACCGATGATAAAACCCGCGGCGGCCAGGTCGACCACCAGACACATCACGCTGTTAGCCACCCACGCCACATCCCACGCGCCGCGCACCCGCGATCTGATCAATCGCTATGGTGCGGATTTGTTGATCGACACGCCTAACACCACTGGCTGGGCGACAGCTATCGACCGCGACCACATTGAAGCTGTTGAATTCGATGAAGTCGCACGGTCAGTCGCCGACGGCAGCGATACGATCATCATCGGCTGCACGCATTACATCGCGCTGATACCGCGACTCGCGGCGCAATTTCCCGAGGTGATGATACTCGAACCGACTGACGCAATCGCCCAGCGAATTAGTCAGCTAGCACACGAACCGCCGCGATGAATTGGTCGCCACGATTGGCGTAATTGGCGTATTGATCAAAGCTGGCGCTGGCCGGGCTGAGGATGACTACATCGCCGGCGTGCGCCATCTCGTCTGCTGCCGCCACGACGTCGGACATCAGGCCGGTGACGCGCGTACAGACGACGCCGAGTTTTTGGGCAAGTTCGGCGATGATCGCGCCCGTTTGTCCGATGGCGATGATTTTAGTATCGGTCGCTTGGCAGTGCTCGACGATCGGTGCGTAGTCGGCGCCTTTGTCCGAGCCGCCCAGGATCAAAACTTTTGGCTGAGCAAAGCTATTCAGTGCGGCGATCGAACTGCCCAGCGTGGTGCCGATGCTGTCGTCATAATACTTCGCGCCGTTGAGTGTGGCGACAAACTTCAGCCGATGCGGCAAACCAGTAAAGTTCGACAAACCCTGACGAATCACCTCGGTATCAGTCGTGTAGCTGCGCACGGCAACGATGGCTGCACAGGCGTTATCGAGATTATGCGCGCCCGGCAATCGGATGGCGTCGGCATATTGATCGATGTCGAATGGATAGGCGATTTTATTGGCGGCAGCCGAGTGTGCGTCGATGGTGCGCGACCACTGGTTATGGTCGTAGTAGACGACGATATCGGACTCGGTTTGATGCCGAGTGATGTTGGCTTTTGCCGCCACGTAGTCGTCCATGTCCGCATGAATGTCCAGATGATCCGGCTCGATTGGCAGCACGACGGCGATGTGCGGACTGCGCCGTAAATCCCACAGCTGAAAGCTCGATAATTCGTATACGACGATCGACTCAGCCGTCAATTTCGGCAGAATCTCGAGTGCCGGCGTGCCGATGTTACCGACTAGGTAGACATCTTTACCGGCAGCCTGCAAGATTGAGTAAATAAACGAGCAGGTTGTGCCCTTGCCTTTTGTGCCGGTCACGCCGATGATCGGTACGTTTATCTCAGCGCAGCGTTCGAAAAACTCGTT
>JAUIGH010000065.1 GCA_030429935.1 bacterium
CAGCCGATCGTCGCCAGCGCCGCGTCGTGAATCCATTCGACGACTGGACCGCCAGCGCCAAACCACGCCACGACCAGTAGCAGCGCCAAGACAAGCAGCGCCACGGCGCCGACCTGCGACCAAAAGCCCGCGGGCAATGCGTGCTCTGGCCCCTGCTGTTTTTTGCGTGATGATCGTCGTTTTTTCTTTTTTGCCATAGATATTGCCTATTGTACGTCGTTACTCGACAGATGTCGATATCTGTTATGGTTATAATTGTAGCATAAATTACGACATAACGCAATGCTTAGGCTTGCCATTTAACTGTGAAGTCAGCGTACTCACTCGCAGTGGTTTTCATCGTCTAGAAGAAAGAATACAACTATGCCCATTCGTAAAGAGCTAGACAGGCTCAGTGTACGAGGCCGCACTTCGGCATACGCAACAGCAACTGTCCACTGTCATCTACCGTGGAAAGCCGTGCGAGCTGCGGCTCAACGTCTTCGGCGGCAGTCTCATCGTGCGTCATGACCCCGATCTGCCACAGCCTGTAATCGACCTCGCTACTGACATCGATGAGCTGCGCACCGGTCAGCGTGACTAACTGGTCCGTGCACTCTGTGCACAGAGTTAGCTGGCGACTGGCTACGTTGACGAGCAGCATATGGCTCAACTGGCACAACAAGCGCCATCAATTCACCTAGTCTGTGGGGACATCAAGCTCGGGGAACATCTCATGCCCCGTCCCCCCTGCGTACACCGATGCTCTGCTGTCGATCAAATCGATCAATATTGATCAGGTCGTATCTTTCGGCATGATCCGCCAACCACTCATCCCCTAGCCCCGCCTGCGTCGAGCTCCTTCGAAAACGAGAGAGCTCCGCCATCGGCGGGGCTTTCTCATGTCCATTTTTAGCGCAATTAGTAAGCGCGGTTTTCGACCGGCTGTTTCGGCACTTGCGTTTCCGAATCCGGCTCTTGGCGTGGTGGGAATTTCTTGCCCGATGGTTTTGGCATCGGTGCTGCTGATGTGCCGCTCGGCTGCTGCTGTTTGCCGCTGCCCTGTGGTTTGTTGCCTCCGCCGCCGATCTCGTTGATGACCGGGATGACAATCGGGGTGCGACGCGTCTGGTCGTATAGGATGTGCGTGATTTCGTCGCGTAGTTCTTTTTTCAGCACGTCCATATCGACTTTTTTGCCACCATAGGTACGGGCAACCTTTTGCTTGAGATACTGACGAATCGTGTTCATCAGCTCCTCGCTGTCACGCATGTAGATGAAGCCGCGACTGATGATGTCTGGACTGGTCATCAGGCGACCGCTGCCGCGCTGGACGGTCAGCACGATGATAAACATGCCTTCCTGGCTCATGTGGATGCGGTCTTTGAGCACGACTTCACTGACGATGCTGCCGCTGTCGTCGTACATGTCGCCGCCGACTGGGATGCGACCGATCTTCTTTGCGCTATCTTGAGTGATCTCAACGACATCGCCGGCGTCACAGACAAAGATATTTTCGCGTGGGATACCGTTTTCTTTTTCGGCCAGGCGCGCGTTGTGCACCAGCATGTGGAACTCGCCGTGGTACGGAATGTAATATTTAGGGTTCAGAGCATTGATTAGTTTGATGTGGTCTTCGTAGTAGCCGTGTCCGGACATGTGCAAGCGGCCGACACCGGTCAGGTGGGTTTTCTTGTCCTGCAAAATCTCGCCGCCTTCGCGCATCAAGCCATCAACCGTGCGGACGATATATTTCTCGTTACCAGGAATCTGACTCGAGCTAAAGACGATCACGTCGTTTTGCTTCACTTTCAGGTGTTTATGCGAGCCGCTCGCCATGCGGTTGAGCACGGCGTTGAATTCACCTTGGGAACCGGTACAGACGACGGTGACTTTGTTATCCGGCAATTTGACGATGTCTTCCATCTTCATGACGACGTCTTTTGGCACTTTGATCACCCCGGCGCGCAGTGCTGCCTCGAGGTTTTGGATCATGCTGTAGCCAGCAAAGGCAACTTTGCGGTCGTGTTTTTTGGCTTCTTCGAGGATGAGCTGCATACGGTGAATCATGCTTGAAAAGCTGCTGATAATAATCCGGCTCTCCCCGTAATTTTCCATGATTTGACCCAGGCTTTGTTGGATATCATGCTCGTCATGCACCGTGTTTGAGCCTTCGGATTCACAGTTGGTCGATTCGTTGAGAAATACCAAGATGCCCTCTTTAGTGGCGATTTCGGTCATCCGGTCCATATCGAATTCTTTACCGTCGACTGGCTTATTCTCGAATCGCCAGTCACCGCTACATAGCACGTTACCAATCGGTGTGCGGATGACGACGGCCGTTGCGTCTGGGATCGAGTGATTGACACGCACTAGCTCGATGCTAAAGTTGTCGCCCAGCTGTACACGTTCATGTTCTTCTGGGTTCATCTCGTGATAATCCGGCTCGTAGCTGCCATCGGTTTCTTCCATGGTGCGTTTGAGCATACCCAGCGTGAATCGGCTCGCGTAGACTGGCGCCGGAATCTTTGGAATCAGGTGGCGAAAGGCGCCGATGTGATCCAAGTGACCGTGCGTAAAGACGTGTCCGCGAATCTTGTGCTTGTTTTCTTCCAGCCAGGTGATGTCCGGCGTGATGTAGTTGATGCCGGGGTAGTCGCCGCCTGGGAACAA
>JAUIGH010000020.1 GCA_030429935.1 bacterium
TGATATTATTGATGACTATCATCGGGTGTTCGAGATAATTGTACCAGCGAAAATGCCGATAGCGCCGCAGCTTACCAGCCTGGATTACCGAAATATCGACTGGCATCGGCGCCGACTTCATCAACTGCCGTGCTTGCGCTTCGAACGCTCGGTCGCAGACAAAGCGCACATCAAACGGCTCGTTGCTCAGATGGTGCAACTCAGACAGTACGGCGACGACTGGCGTAACGTGTCCGCCCGATCCCCCGCCCGCGGCCAAGATTCGCATAGGCTTCCTTTCGATTGATTGATTGATGCGACGTATAGCGCGAGGCCTGGAACACCATACCCAGCGCTGCTGCGATAAATACCATGCTGGTGCCGCCAAGGCTGACCAGCGGCAATGTGATGCCGGTCAGCGGAAATACAGCGGTCATCGAGGCGACGTTGAGCACGATATGCGCCGCCAGCCAACCAAATAATCCCGCTGCCAGCAGTCGTAGCCACTCGTCCTGGAGCCTATCGGCGATTTTCAGGATACGCAACAACAGCACACTCATCAGCGTCAACAGTAGCAGGAGTCCGACAAAGCCAAACGTCTCGCCGATGATGGCAAACACCGAGTCATTGATCGCTTCGGGCAAATACCCCGTCGCTTGGACGCTATTGCCGATGCCGACGCCGAATAGTCCACCACTGCCCATGGCGATCAGGGCTTGCTGAATATGATACGAGTCTCCCTGGGCGTCGTCGGCATTAGCGGTGGCCGTCGCGCCACCATTCAAAAACGTCGCCACACGCTCGATACGGTGCGGCGCCGAGACGATCGCCAACGCGCCGAGCACCACCATACCGGCGACCAACACTGCGCCGATCCGCTGATTAACCCCGGCGACAACGAGCATGCTAGCGATGATCGCCACCACGGCAACACCAGTGCCCAAGTCACGCTGCAATACGACGATGATGAATAGTGCCAGACCGCTGACGATCAGAGTTGGGATGATAGCTTCTTCCCAGTTATTGATCGTGCCGCGCTTCATATGATCAGCTAAGAACCTGGCCAAAAATATCAGTAACCCAAACTTGAGCAACTCAGATGGCTGAAAACTCGCCGGCCCCAGCTCGAACCAGCGGCAGGCGCCCAAACTACACTGGGCTACCCCTCCGCCATCCGGTAGCAGTGAAAACAAGAATAATATCCCGCAAGCAACCAGTCCAGCGATCAGGAGCTTGCCGCTGTATTGTTTGATGACGTGGAGCGGCACGATCGCCATCACGATCAGCGCCACCAGTGCCATCGCTAGGCTAACGGCTTGTTTGATGACAAAATACGTATCTGACAGGTTTGTGCCGTTAAAACTATTGATCAGCTGAACACGTTGCGGCCCGATGGCGTAGATAACAATCAAACCAAACAGCATCAACAGCCCAATCAGCAAAATCAACATATAATCAGGCCTATGCGCCCGCTGCGACCCAGTCAGTGCACTGCCAGCCAGTGCCGTCGTGCGGCTGCGGCGCGTCTGGCTCATGCGATGTGACCTCCGGCCATGGCAATCACCAGCCCGACAAAGGCCGCCACGCTTGCCAGCACCCAGAATCGCATGGTGACCTTGGTCTCTGGCCAGCCGATTGCTTCGAGGTGATGATGAATCGGCGCCGAGCGAAATATTTTGCGTTTAAACAATCGCTTTGACGTCAGCTGTACCAAACTGGAACCGGCTTCGATTACAAAGATCCCACCGATGATCGGCAATAGAAAAATCGTGTTGGTCAGCATCGCAATGACACCGAGCGCCGTACCGTATGCAAAACTCCCGACGTCACCCATAAAGAACCGCGCCGGATGGATATTGAACCATAAGTAGCTGAGCAAGGCGCCGACGACCGTAAAACAAAAGCCAGCGATACCGAGATTACCCTGCAACACCGCGATGACACCAAATGTACCGAAACTGATCATCAACAACCCACCGGCCAAACCGTCGAGTCCATCGGTGATATTGACGGCATTGCCCGTCGAGACAACCGCTAGAACAAACAACGCCACGATCCAGAGGCCGATTTCCCACGGTCCGACAAACGGCACGTGGATGGCCGTGTAGTTCAGCTTATCATAAAAGAACCACCCCAGAACCGCTGCGATCGCCAGCAGCATCAAAAACTTGATACTCGACCGCAGGCCAGCGACGCCGTGACCGTTGCTGCGTAAATTGATAATGTCGTCGACCAGTCCGATGACACCTCCGCCGATCAACGCCGCCAGCGGCAGCCACGTCTGAGCGCGGTCGTTGTTAAAGATCAGAGTAATGACAATAATCGACACTACACCGATGATGCCGGCCATGGTCGGGATTGAGCGTTTGAATTTGGCGGCGTGTAGCTTGGTAAAGACTTCGAGGGCTTCGCCCGACGTGCTGGTCGAACGCTGTTTTTTCCATAGGCGCCACCGATACGCGTAGTAGGTGTAGACAGGCGTCAGTAGCATCGCCAGCACAAACGCCCCGACGCTGAGTAGCGAGGTGGCGATAAGTTCAGAGGTAACTTGTTCAAATGGCATACGACTAGTATCTATCCTTTCGGTTGTAGCTGCAAGTAATCCAGCATCCAGTTAGAAATATCGGTAAAAATCGGCATGGCGTGTTCACCGCCGGCTAGGTTCATACCTGGGCTCGAGACTTCGACCATGACGACGTAGGCCGGTATCTCGCCGGTCTCACCGCCAAAGCCTAGATAGGTGGCGATCGTCTGATCTTTGATGTACTGGCCGTTGACGATGGTTTCTGACGTGCCAGTCTTGCCACCGATGGCGTAGCCTGCCGTATCACCACCGGCATAAAACGCTCTCCTGGCGCCAATCACCATCTGGCGAGCGGTGGCCGAGCTCTTGCTGCTGATGACTTTTTCTCGCACCTCGCGAGCTGGTGCATCGACAAACGTATCGCCGTCCATCGTGCCGGCCACGACAGTCGGTTGGTAGTACGTGCCGCCATTGACCATAGCTGAAAAACCGCTGGCCACCTGCAACATCGTCACGTCCATGCCCTGGCCAAACACCATGTTGGAGTACCGCACGGCGTTACCCTGGGCTTGATCCGGAGCGATGATAATGCCGCTGGCCTCACCTGCTAGTTCGATTCCGGTTGGATGTCCGAGACGGAATTTGTTATGGAAATAATCATAGATTGTCGACTGCGCTCCCTCGGTGATATAACTGCCGTTGCCCATGCGCTGAGCGATCGTCACCATGCCGGTGTTGAGCGACCAGTTCAGGGCGTGCTGCATCGTGATTTCACCGGTTTGGCCGTTAGTCGCGTTGCCGATAGTGCGGTCGTCAACGACGATTTTGTCGGTGTTGACGTAGGTGGAGTTGGGCGTAATGGTGCCGGTATCGACGCCGGCTGCCACTGTAAATGTCTTGATTACCGAGCCTGGTTCATACGGCATGCTGATGGTGTTGTTGTTAAGTGCAGCGACGTCAGTGACTTTATCGAGGTTGGCTGGATCATAGGTCGGTAGGTTGGCCATCGCCATCACTTCGCCGGTGCGCGGGTTCATCACTAGAGCGCTGCCGGTTTTGGCACCGATTCGTTTCAGGCCGTCCGCGAGGGCTTTTTCGGTGGCTCGCTGAACATTGCGGTCGATCGTCAGCACAATATCGTCACCGTCCGTCGGCGCGATGTTGATGTTGTTATTGCCAATCGTCAGTGGCACGTCACGGACGTCTGCTACGGTGCGCAGTACGCCGTCGGTGCCGGTTAGCCGGTCGTTGAGCGCGCTCTCCACCCCGTACTGTCCGACACCCTCGGCATTGACAAAGCCGAGCACCTGGCTTGCGAGCTGACCCTCGGGGTAGACGCGGCGCGATGTCTTGGTAAAGCCAAGCCCGAAGATGTCTTCTTGTTTGATCATCTCGGCCTGGGCATAACTCACATTGGTGGCCAGCACTTGGTAGCGGGTATCGGTCAGATCTAACAAATCTGCGAAATTATCACGTACATTGCCGCCAGCCACCCGGTTCATGACTTCGACGATTGCCTCAGGCTCGGTCACCACCTGCGGATCGGCAAATACGGTATAGACAGTTTCATTCAACACCAACTTGACTGGCTCGTCGCGTTCCAGCGCGTAGATTTCACCCCGCTGGGCCGGAATATCGAGCTTGCGGGTTTGGCGCTCGGCGGCTTGTGCCACGTAACTATCGTGCCGGATCACCTGTAGATAAAACAATCGCACCACAAAAACCGCCATCACCGCGAGAAGCAAGATGGCGAGCAGTCGTGTGCGATTGGATACTACAGATGTGAACATGGATGACCTCTAGCGGACGAAGTCGGTCGACGATGGCTCGCTCATTTCGGCGGCGACCGAACTATTTTCGATCGTCTTGAGTGCCGTCAGTCGAGCATTTTCAACTTCGAGATTGTTTTTTTCGACGGATAGTTCGGCGATCTGCGATTCGATATCAGATGCCGCGTAATCATATCCGATGGCTTTGGTGGCCTGAGTCAAGTATATCAAACCAAGTACCGTTATCATAAGCGCTACGATAACTGTATGAGTGACAGGACCGAGTTTGACGGCAGAAATGTAATTGACCGAATTGTGATTGCGGCTGTGGCGTTCAGGCGAACGGCGCGACGCGTAGGTGGTGGATCGTCGGGATTGCATGATACTTTTTGGTGTTAGTGTTTATGTTGGCTCGGTGAGGAGGTGACGCTGGGCTGGCCAACGTCACCTATATTCCTACCGACTATTGTTTACCAACGCGTACGTCGACTTTTGTCTCTTGTGCGCTTTGGTTTTGTACTGGAATGTGGACTGGCATGTTTTGTGTCCCTTCCCTCTTTTTTTTATTTTTTCACAGCGGCGCGCAGTGTTGCACTGCGAGCGCGCGGGTTGTGAACGTCTTCGGTGCCGAATCGCGGTGTACCTGCTAACAGTTCGAGCTCGGCTTCGTAGCCGGCATCACGCTGCTCGTGCAAATACTGCTTGACCAATCGATCCTCTAGGCTATGAAAGCTGATGATGCCGACCCGACCACCCGGATTGAGCAGTTCAGGAATCAGCGGCAAGAGCTGTTCGACGAGCCTGAGTTCGTCGTTGACCATGATTCGGATAGCTTGAAAGGTGCGCGTGGCCGGATGTTTCTTCGTCCGGGGACCACGATGTGCATCGACGATTGTCTGGGAGAGTTCCTCTGTCGTCTGGTATGAACCGTGGGCTGTGATCGCCTCGGCATAACGCCGGGCTCGGGCGCGCGGTTCTTCGCCGTAGCGATGGATCACATCTGCCAGTTCGTCGACCGACACCTGATTCAGGTAGTCGCTCGCCGATTGGCCAGTGCTAGTATCCATCCGCATATCCAGCGGACCAGAGTGTGTAAAAGAAAATCCTCGCTCGGACAGGTCGAGCTGTGGTGACGACACCCCCAGATCGGCCAGCACTATGTCAAATGTCCTGCCATGCTCGATCAGTTGTCGGGCGGCAGACACAAAATCCGTGTGCATAGTCACGGCGCCGTGTTCGGTAAAACGCGTGAGCTGACTGATAGCCAGCTGATCACGATCGACCAAGACAGCGTCCGTAAAGTTATCAGTTTTGTCCAAAAACGCGCCTGCGTGACCGCCGTAGCCTGCCGTCAAATCCAAGTAGGATTCGCCGTATGCAGGCTGCAGCAGCTCGAGGCTGGCTTGGAGCAAAACCGGAACATGATGTGGTGGTTGTTCTTTGATACTCATTGTAGATAAGTATAGCTTATCTATCTCGAGATCACCTAACTGGTAGCAGTGCGTGTTTGTTTTTTTGAATATGTTTGTTTTTGTAATAAGTTGCTACGGTGACGAAGACAAGTAATCTTGTCGCAATTTCATCGTATGTAGCATTTGAGAGACTTATGTGTTGAATGCTGGTCGGGAGAGACCAGTATTCGATAGTGTGAGGTGGAGTTTTTTTTGGGAGGTGTGTTTAGAGGAAGGTGCAGTAGCTAGTTTAGCGTGAGGCTACGGACTCACCTGCACTCCTACCAGATAGGTGTTCTCGAGGATATCGATTACGGTGTTGGATTGTAAATGTACGGTATCAGGCGGGTTGTGAACTACTGTAATTTGTCCGGAGCGCCCAGTCGCCAGTAGGCGCCGACGCGGACAGCGACGATCTCGCGGGTGATGCTGGCGTAGTCGAGCAAGTGCTGTTCGACGACGATCCGACCCTGCTTTTGATCAAGCGCTTGGTTGGTTTTACCGCGGCGAAACTTGACGTTTAGATCAGCTAGCGCTTCGTCGAATATCTGATCGCCAGCTAACGCTGGTTCGACTTCCCTATCCCAGACATGCTGTGGATAGAGATGCAAGTATTCGCCGAAGCCACGAGATAGGACAACACCACTGGAAAGTTCCGCACGCAGCTCGGGCGGAATCGTCAAACGACGTTTGTCATCGAGCTTTCGTTCAAAATAATCCATCGGGGTACCTATTCGTACACGGTTATGATTGTTAATTGTTTGGTTTTGCTGTGGTTTTTGTTTGTCGCGGGTTTGCCGCGTGTTCCACTGCGTTACACTATACTACCCACTTCCACCCACTTGCAAGCGTTTTATTAGACTTTTTTGGGTCTATCCCCCACGTTACACTGGTCAGAATGTGGAAAACCCACTCTCCTATAGGTGAGAGTGGGTTTCTCTAAGACCATTCAGGTCGCGCTTAGGCGACGGCGACGGCGAGCCAGCTGACAAAGACCGCTAGGTTGATCAACAGCGAAACGACAAATACCGAAGTGCGGAAATCATCCGCGACCGGGTCGGCGACTGCTGCGTAGTTTTGTGGTGTGTTAGTGTTTGATTCGTTCATGCTTGCATATTAGCATAAGCGTGATTATTTGTCAACATTCTGCTGCAGCTGTGCGAGAACCTCGCTTAATGATCCGTAGACCCGCTGGCCTGTCGCGTCGCCTTGTCTGGCGCCACCATGTACGATTTGCAAGACATCCACACCTTCGCCAGCAGCGACAGGTTTGTCGTCTATCAGTAATGTCGATGTTTTACCACGGAGCCAGTCAGCTTTGTCAGTCTGGATAATTGTTGCTGGCACATCAGCCAGTTTGGGACAGAAATCAAGTTTGAGCCGTTGAAAGTCGTGAGCGCCATAAGTCAAAATTTCAACCCGCGAATGAGTCGAGAGCCATCCTACAAGCTTGACGGCATCTGGATATAGCCAATCATCTCCCGCTAGCTTTGAGTGATGCAGCCGGCCATACGCATCAGCTGGCTCGATGTTTACTTCTTTCAAATGAGCCGATAGATCGTACAGTTTCTGGCCATCGTCCTGGTGTACGTAGTGACCTGCTAGTCGGTTTGACTCTTGCGTCAGTTTAGCCCAACCGTACAAATCAGCCAACGTCTGCCATAATTTGGACATGAAATCGTCAGTTCGAAACAGCGTTCGGTCGAGATCGAGATATACGACATCGTACGGCAACGTCATGCAAAATAAATCCGCATCAACTGACGGGCCACTGCGTCGCTATCATGCCGGATGTATGAGCGGACGGCAGCGATCGGATCAGCCGATGATTGATTGGTCGCCGTCATTTCATCGCTAATGAACTTCCCTCCTCTGTAATGATAGTGTTGCTTCTTAAGCGTTTCTTTATCCCATTCGACAGCGTATTCTCCGTCACGGGCGTACTTTTCGAGTAGTTCAGCGCGTGGCGGCTGATTGTTGAATAACACGTAGTCGAGGTTGAAATTTCCCAATCGTTCGACCTCAGCTGCAAAATCATGCACCTTGAAACCATCGGTTTGACCGGGTTTCGTCACCAGATTACAGACGTAGACTTTTTTAGCAGTCGTCTGGCGAAGTGCGTCGCTAACGCCCGGCACAATCAACGCCGGCGCCAAGCTAGTGTACAGGTTACCGGGCGCGATGACGACAATATCGGCGTCCATAATGGCCTGGCGCGCCGCCGGATTTACCGACGACTGTGGTTCGAGCATCAAATTCGGATAGTGTTCGCCTTCGAAATCCATATCACCGATTTGAAATTCACCTCTCACCCGACTGCCATCAGCTTTTTCCCAAACCAGCGTCACCGGATCTAGTGTAATCGGGTGCACCTCGCCGACGATGTTGAGCACTTCGCCGGCTGTTTCGACCGCCTCGGCAAAATTCCCAGTCATTTTTTCGAGGCCACTCAGGAATAAATTACCGAGCGCATGGCCTTTCATCGAGCCTTCTTCGAATCGATAGGTAAACAAATCACGTACCTTTTCCGACTCAGACAAGGCAACCAAACACTGACGCACATCACCCGGCGGTAGGGCGCCCAGTTCGTCACGTAGCATACCCGTGCTACCGCCATCATCGGCCATATTGACCAACGCCGAGATATGCGTGGTGTAGTGTTTGAGGTTCTGTAACAGCGTAAAACTACCTGTTCCACCACCGATAACTGCAATTTTTGCGCCAATTCGTTCCATCGCTACTCCTTTGTTACTGATGATACCACGCGGGCGTAACCCCGTGCACTCGGTCGGATAGTGCGTTCCTGTGTGTTGCGGTTGACACTTACCAGGCCAAATTTTGGCCAAAAGCCTTTGTCCCACTCGAAATTATCCAGCAAACTCCAGTGCAAGTAGCCGAGCAAGTTGACGCCGTTTTCGCGCGCTCGGTGCATAGCACGGATAGTTTCGGTCAGCCACCACTGTCGCGACTCATCCTCAGCGTCCGCCAAACCATTCTCAGTAATCAATATCGGTTTGTTATAACGATCAGACAGATCTTCCAGCACGTAGCGGATGTCTTGCGGCTGCATATCCCAGCCCAGGTCGCTTAATTCATCATTCGGGTTATGAACACGGTAGCCGTATATGCGATCGCTGAAATAATAATTCAACCCGATATAAGTGTTATGGCGCATGCTGCGGCGCAAAACGTAGTGGTTCGCAAGTTCATCGAACACACGTGCGTACCAGCGCGACAACAGCGCGTCGTCTCCAGCGTATACATGACTGACGCTGTAGGCCATCGAAACCTGATATTTACGACTTTTCGTTCGGATAAAACGCGACGCTTGGGCGTGTGCCGCGATTTGATTTTCGAGCACCCGCCAGGTCAACCAACGGCTCCGGCGCTGTGGCGGCCAGTTTCCCTCGTGATAACTTTGGGCTGCGTACACTTCCGGCTCATTGATCGTCACAATGTATTTCATGTGCTGTCCAAGCTCGGTGATGATCTTTTCGACGTAGTTCTGGAAATATTTAACGTTACGACGCTTCTCGAATCCGCCCAGCTCGCTAAACCACACCGGCAATGTGAAATGAAACAGCGTCACGACCGGCGTA
The DNA here is from genome assembly GCA_030429935.1 of bacterium. GTDB lineage: Bacteria > Patescibacteriota > Saccharimonadia > Saccharimonadales > Saccharimonadaceae > SZUA-359. Next base: position 9,323 of record JAUIGH010000020.1, read on the forward strand.
ATGTTACGTGCTTCGAGTGCTTTCAGATAATCGCGGTAGTGCTCGATCGCCGCCGCGTCCCATTTGCCCTGCTCTGGTTCGACGCGCGACCACTCGATACTGAACCGAAATGTATTGAGATTAAGCTGCGTCAACAGATCAAAATCGTCCGCGTATCGATTGTAGTGATCAACCGCTCGGCCCGACACGTAGTTGCTCGGCGTCGTAGCTTGCTCGCGTACCCGCGACCAACTGTCCAGGTCTTCGTAATGATACGGCGCCCGAGCCGCCAAACTCTTAGCATTATCCAGCTCCCAAACCGTCCATTGATTGTGCTGTCCGCCTTCGACTTGGTGCGCACTCGTCGACGCTCCCCACATAAATTTCTTTGGAAATCGGATGTTAGATTGACTCATGAATCACCTAACAGTATATCAAACATCGCGGTCGGCAAGCTTGATCAGCGGATCGTCGCTCTTGCCATCATCGTGCAATGGCTTCTTGCTTTTGACCAAGTATTTGATGCCGGTCATGTCGCTCGTCATGTAATCATCGCTCAATAGGTTAACGAATTTGGTGGCGTCTTTACTGTCCATCAAGATGATGGAGCCTGCTGCGTCGTCAGTCATCAGTTCCAACTCCATGGCGTCAGCTTGTTCGAGCAACTTGTCCTGCGTCGTCATGTCTGGTTCGACCTTTTGCAGCTTGTTGATCAGCGGTTTGTTATCGCGCACCATGTCTTCGAGCGTCATGCCATCTGGTAAACTCAGTTTAAAGTTCGCATTTATTTCTTTGATCTTTTCTTCAGCGACAGCGTATTTTTTGGCGCTGTAGCCAAAGAGTCGCTCAAATTTACTTTCGCTAAAGACAAAGATGTCATCGCCGGCGATCAACACTTGATTGTCTGGCGTGACACGCAGACCCGCTTCGCCTTCAAAATTGGCGAAGCTGTTGCCACGAAATAGCCAGGCGCTGGCACCGAGCATGACCTGCGAGCCGCTCAAGAGTTTGACGGCAAAGAACGGCTTGGGTTCATCGTCGCCGACTTTTGGCGGCGTAAATCGCGCGACCATGCCTTTGATCTTCTTGAATTCGTGGTCACCCTCGGCGAACACTTCCATGTCCTCTTCCCCGTAGACGATTTGCTCGATGACTTCTTGAGCATGTTCTACTCTATCAAGCGATGTTTTGAGCAAGACATTGTCATCACGGTCGATCCGGTCCAAATCGCGCACCGCCAGGCCCATCGCCGCACCGGTCTGCACTCCGCTTACCATGTCGTACAAGAACAGTACCTTCAGCTGCTGCTTCAACTTATCATCATATTTGGTGGCGTAGACGGTGTAGCCTTTGGTAAACAAAAACAAGTCGATCTCGAGCTGATCTTTGTGTTGATCGGCCGCGTTCGCCCAGTGAAAAATGTCGGTTGGTTGTGGAGTATTGGTGTTTTCAGTCATTGTTACAGTGTACTACAGCGAGACATCTTCACCGAAGTGTTTTTGCAGGCGCATTTTTATGCTGCCTTCGTGACGGCCGAGGGTTTTCGATAGTTGCTTGATGGTCGAGCCATTTTGGAAATCAGTTTTCAGCGCAGCATCGTCCTGTGACGTCCACGGTTTGTAAGCGTTTGGGTGGGTTTCGCGCATCTTGGCGATCTTATCATTCCAGCTCGAGCCGCCAGATGATTTTGCTTTTTTGACCGGATTCAGATCTCGCTTTTCTGCCTGCTCACGCAGGTGTGCAAACTTTTCGCTATCAGTCGTCGAGCGTGCTCGCAGCTGCTCATCGATCGCCAACGCATCAGGGCTGACCTGCAGGGCCGTGCGGTTGATACCGTGCAGATACAGCGTGTCCAGGCTACGCACGCGACTGAGCGCCACATAGCCCATGCCCTCGACAAAGGCTTTGCGCAAATCGATTCGCGCCGCGTCGAGCGTCATGCCCTGAGATTTGTGCACGGTGATCGCCCAGGCCAAGCGGAGCGGGATCTGCGAGATGCTGGCGCGCTTTTTGTCGCCGTCGCGCAGTTCCCAGGTGTCGGGCTGCATCGTAACTTCCTTGCCGCCTCGAAATTGCACCAGCGGATAGTCGGTTCCGGGTTCAAACGCAACGACCTGGCCGATCGAGCCGTTAACGTAGCGCTTGCTCGGATCATTACGCACCGCCATCACCAGTGCGCCGAGTTTCAAGTCGAGCACTTGCGGCGCTAGGACGCTACGCGCCAAGTTTTCAACGTAATTGGCACTGCCGGTACTGGTCGCCTGGTAACTGATGGTATCGCCTTCGAGCCGATTCAGTCGTTCAGTATTGATGCGATCGACGTCGACATTGACGGTGTGCAGTTCGGTCAAATTGTCCGTGTCCTGCGGCAGCTCATCGATGCGTGCCAATAACTTCTCGGCGTGATGTCGCCTCACGTCACCGCTGCGCAAGCTATTCAGGATATCCAGCAACGTCTCATCGTCCTGTCGGTGCTGCTCACCGAGATACAGGATCGTCGGGTCGAGTTCTTGCCAAGCGCGTGAGTGCACCACGAATCCGCCCTGGGTCGATCCAGCGCGATTGATTGGTGGCAGCTGGAAAAAATCGCCACTCATAATAACCTGGATTCCGCCAAACGGTTCATCGGGAGTCTCGCGAACCAACCGACAAATCTCATCGACCATATCCAGCCGATAATCATGCAGCATACTGATCTCGTCGATGATCAGTATGTCGGTTTTTTCGATGATTTCCTTGCGGCCTTTGCTCATGTGTTGCACGAAGTTGTCGGTGATGTAATCGTGAATACCGATACCGCTCCACGCGTGGATGGTACTGCCGCCCAGATGCGTCGCGGCTAGTCCCGTCGTCGCTGTTACGCTGACGTGTTTGCCATCATGCTTGCTCAGTCGAATAAACTGATTCAGTACATAGGTCTTACCCGACCCCGCCGGCCCAGTCAGCAGCGCCGACTCCCCAGCCAGCAATATCTCGAGTGCGAGTTTTTGATTCATGTACCTACTATATCGTACGTTCTGTTAAATATCTCGCACTGGCGTGATCAGATCAAAGCGTGTCGGGATGATGTTGCCGTCGCTTTCTTGCTTGTAGCGGACTTGGTATTCGGCGCGAAAGTAGTCGTTCGAATCTTTGACGATGAATTGGATGCTTGCGCGTAGCCGCCGGGCTGTGAGCGCAAGACTGGGCCGTCGTACGCTTCGAGCTGGTCGGCATCGCCGGGGCTAAGCTGGTGATACAGATCGTTCGTGCGGCCAAACATCGAGATTTTATCGATCTCGACCGTCCACTGCGAGGTGTTACGAAACGTCGCCCACAGTTGCATGCGGATATCGCCGCTGTCGATGGTGTGTTCGATGCGCTCGATATGTAATTCTGGTGGATGTTGTTTAACGCTGTGTGCGGTGTCGTCGGCTGTCGGTTCGGTTTGCGCGTCCGCTGCAGTAGGCGGTTGATTCGATGTCGGCTGATCACCCGGCTGAAACACCGGTTCACCTTTTGCCATCCGTGATACTGCTGTCCAAAATCCCATAGTTTCGTCCTGACTATTAACTACTCATCAAATCCGATCGCTCGCATGACTCGCGTTAGATCTGTATCCGACTTTGCGATATCTACAAGAGTCGCTCCATGCACAGTCGCGTCACGACGAATCATCTGATCGAACAGCAATGTCCATTCGGCCTCTAATCGCTTGAGGTGGTCCGGCGTATCAGCTGGCGGACCAAACAATCCGCGTTTGACGATTACCTCACGCACGCGCTCTCGGTCGTTATCAGACACAAAGACAGCTCGTACGTGATCTTTGTCAGCAAAATCTTTAGCATGCTGAGGAGTAATATTAATCCCTTCGATAATAAATCCGTCACTCCACACCCAGTCGTGATCGATGAAATATTTGATTGCCGGCCAGACTTCACCGGCCTGACGGTATTGCATGTCAGCAATCTCAGCTGGCGTATATCGTGATAAAAACGTCTCAGCAGTAAAACCCCTTGCGTTCAGTAATAACGGATAGTCTGCAGGCGTTACAACGGCTTCCATGATAGTACGTACTTGATCGGTCGAAAAGACAGGGAGTTTCAGCTTATGGCCCAGCTGTTTAGCAATGGTTGATTTTCCAGCAGTTGGCATGCCACCGATGAGGATAATGGTGCGATCGCTCATAGTCGCGTACCGGCGCGGGCTTTGTTAGCCCACTCATCGGCCAGTTCGTTGCCTTCGTTACCTTCGTGGCCGCGTACCCAGATCAATTCGGCCAATGAATCTTGGTACAAATAATAGGCTTCTTTGACCAGGTCGAGGTTTTTGATATCGCCGCCTTTTTTTGTCCAGCCACGAGCTTCCCAATTTGGCGCCCATTTGGTAATCGTATTGATCCAGAATTCGCTGTCGGTGTAGATTTGGCATTTAAATTCGATCGATAACTTCATCGCCTCGATAAGCGCCCTGCCCTCCATGCGGATGTTGGTGGTGTCGCCGTCCTCAGATCCCAGCGCGACAGGCCGGCCGTTTTCGATCACGGCGTAGCCACCCGGGCCGGGATTTGGGCTGGCGCTACCGTCGGTATAAAAAATTCGCATATTGTCCTATTGTAGCAGCTCGCTGGCGGCGTAGAGCGATCCGGTGACGAGGATCAGCGGTTCGTTGGCAGCGATTAGTCGATCGAGTGCATCGTGTAGCGTCGGGGCGATTTCAGGCGAAGTGTCAAATTCCTGTGCCAACACTTTGGCGTCGATGGCTCGGATCGGCGCGTCTTGGACTTGCTCGAATTGCGTGGCGACGACACGTGTGACATGCGGCTCGAGCTGACGGATAACTTCCTTGTACTCTTTGCCCTGCTTCATCGCCAGCACCAGAGCAAATTGCTGACCCGAATACAGGCTGTCCAGCGTATCGAGGAGCGCGCTCATCTTTTGGG
>JAUIGH010000021.1 GCA_030429935.1 bacterium
TTGCCGGCGCGTCCGACGCCACATGATGTCGCGCGTGCAATCGGTAATGTGCCGAGTGGGCATTTTATGGCGGCTAGACTGGGCATCGGGAGCAACACACTTCAGGAACTCGCTTCACAGCAAGCCAGCGACATCGAAGCGGTTTATGAGCGCGCCGAAGAATTGCGACAGCAAATAGGTTTGAAAGAATATACCGCCGGCGTGATGGCTGTGGCACTGGTGCAGCAATACCAAGATTGGGAGCGGCTGTTGGCGCAGGTGCATCTCGACGGCGATGATCTGATAGCTGGTATCAAATGGCAACAACACGTGCGTGAACTAATTCAGGGCCTTGATGCGCCGCTGCGGACTGGCGGCATCGCGCGCGATTGGTCGTTTGGGTACATTCCGCTGCTGACGAGGTTTGGCCAAAATATATCTCGGGTTGGTAGGCGCTCGCTGACCGTCGATATTGCCTCGCACAACGAGGCAATTGAGCAACTGACGCAGACGTTTGGGTCGGGCGGGCGACAAAATGCGGTGTTGGTCGGCCAAGAGGGTGTCGGCAAATCGACTATCATCCGCGGTTTTGCCGAACGCATCATCGACGGTTCGTCGCCGACGCCGGATAGCTTGAAATACCGTCAGATTTTCATGCTCGATGCCAGTTCATTGATCGCTGCAGCACCAGGTCGCGGCGAGCTAGAAAATTTGGTCATGCAGGTGTTGTCCGAAGCCTACAACGCCAAAAACATCATTATCTGTCTCGATAACGCGCAGCTATTTTTCGAAGAAGGTGTCGGGTCGGTTGATCTGGTCAATGTCTTGCAACCGATTCTCGAAGCGGGTCGCCTGCGTATGATTCTCAGCATGAACGAGCAGCGCTACCTGCAGATCGCCCAGCGTAATCCTGCGCTGACAAATACCTTTAACCGTATCTCGATCACACCGGCCGACTACGAAGAAACCATGCGCGTCATGCAGGATCAGCTACTCGGCATCGAAGCCCAGCGGCAGGTGACGTACACCTATCAAGCGCTCAAAGAAGCTTACCGATTGAGTGAACGCTACATGCACGAACTCGCGATGCCGGGGCGGGCGATGCGCCTACTCGAATCGGCGGCAGGCTACAGTGAGTCAGGATTGGTGACGATGAATTCGGTGCAAACCGCTATCGAAAAAACCATGGACGTCAAAGTCAGCGTCGCGTCCGAGAGTGATGACCGTGAGCGGCTGCTGAACATGGAAGACCTGATCCATCAGCGGATGATCAACCAGACGCGGGCGGTCGAAGTCGTCAGCGATGCTCTGCGCCGAGCCCGCGCCGGTGTGCGCAACCAAAACCGCCCGATCGGTACGTTTTTGTTCCTCGGTCCGACGGGCGTGGGAAAGACAGAATTGTCCAAAGCCCTGGCTGATGTCTACTTCGGTGGTGAAGGTCGTCTGATCCGGCTCGATCTCAACGAATATGTGTTGCCGCAGGATGTCGGTCGGCTGATTGCGGACGGTGCTGACAACCAAGGTAGCTTGACGGCGCAAGTCATGAAGCAGCCGTTTAGTGTCATATTGCTGGACGAGATCGAAAAAGCCGCGCCAGAAGTCCTGGCAACGTTGCTGCAACTGCTCGACGAAGGTATTTTGCGCGATAGCAAAAACCGCGAAATTAGCTTCCGTGACGCCATCATCATTGCCACTAGTAACGCGGGTGCCGACCGTATCCGTGAATACATCGAGCGCGGCTATCAAGTCAGTCAGTTTGAAGCACAATTTACTGACGAGCTGATAAATTCTGGACAGTTCCGGCCAGAATTTCTCAACCGGTTCGACGAAATTGTCGTCTTTACGCCATTGTCTAAACGAGACCTATTGCAAGTAGTTGATCTGATATTGGACGGCGTCAATCGCACGCTCGATAGTCAAAAAGTTAGTGTTGTCGTCGACCAAGATGCGAAATCAGTGTTAGTTGACCGCGGCTACGATCCGAGGCTGGGTGCTCGACCGATGCGACGAATCGTCCAAAAAGCCGTCGAAAATACCGTCGCCAAAGCGATGTTGTCTGGCGAGCTGTCGGCTGGCGGTAGCCTGACGATTACGCGCGATGATGTCGAGCGCATCTTGGGTCAGCAAGATATTGCAGACGCAGCTAGGCAGACACCAAATCAAACCGGTGTAGTACAATAGGGCACATATGGCACGCTGGGGAGGATTATCACGCAGTCGCAACGTCGAAGATCGACGCGGTTTGGGCGGCGGCGTCGCATTTGCTGGCGGCGGCGGACTGATCGCGATATTGATCACACTTGGTCTGAGCTATTTTGGCCTACAAGTCCCGCAATCGACCGTCGAAGAAATCTTGGGCCAAATCCAGAGTCTACAATCAACTGAAGTTGACGAATCGTCGCAACCAGTTGAATTTCGCGATGACGATGACTACCAGGTATTTACCGAACAAGTGCTCGGTTCGTCTGATGAGCTATGGACGGATGTGTTTGCCGCCAATAATCGCACCTATGAACAGCCTCGATTAGTCTTGTTTCGCGGTGTGACGCAATCGGCCTGCGGTGTGGCGAGCAGCCAGGTCGGCCCGCATTATTGTCCGATCGATAACACTATCTATCTCGATGAGACGTTTTTTCAAGAGCTCAAACGACGCTTTGGCGGCAGTACTGGCGAGGTGGCGCAAGCCTACGTCATCACCCACGAAGTCGGGCACCACGTCCAGAACCAGCTCGGCGCCCTCAATGCCCGCACGCAAAGTTCGCGCGACAGTGCCATCGCGCTCGAGCTCCAGGCTGATTGTTATGCCGGCGTGTGGGCGCACGCTCAATCGCAAGACGATGTGTTTCAGGGTGGCGAGATCCAACAAGCACTCGATGCCGCCGCAGCAGTCGGAGATGACAACATTCAATCCAAAACCCAGGGCCGGGTGACACCAGAAAATTGGACACATGGTAGTAGTGAACAACGCGTCGAGGCATTTACGACCGGCTATGAGACCGGTGATCCCGGAGAGTGTGTGGGGCTGTAGGTGGCAGTAAACCTCAAATTCAAAAGTAGTATCACCGATTCGTTTTGGTTTACGCCGTTAGTTATGGGTGCGCTGGGAATCATCCTGGCGTCATCGATGGTGGCACTCGATCAATTCCTGCAAAACCAAGGCATCAAATTACCACTTGGTGACATGGGCGTCGAAGGCGGCCGTGGAATCCTGACGGCAATTGCCGGCTCGGTGCTGGGTGTCGCTGCGACGTCATTCTCGATCACCACGGCGGTACTGGCGACGGCGAGCACGACGTATGGGCCGCGTTTGGTGCGAAACTTTATGGCCGATAGCCGCAACCAGTTCGTGTTGGGTAGCTTTGGTGCGACGTTTTTGTACGCTTTGATGGTGCTGCGTTCGGTGCGTGACGCGACCGATATCGGGTCGGTGTTTGTGCCAAGTTTAGCGATTAACTTCGCGATATTATTTAGCGTGCTCAATGTTATTCTGCTCATTTATTTCATTCACCATATCGCCGACTCGATTCAGATTTCGACATTGATTTCACGGGTGCGTGATGATTTGATTCGTAGTATCGAATCGCTCTATTCACTGGAAAAACCAGACGATGAGAGTGAAGAAAAACACCTGCCGACACATAAAGTCGTACTGAGTGATGAGCTACCAGATAACGAGCCGTACCATGTTCGCTCGCAGTCGGATGGCTTCGTCACTTGGGTCGACCACGAGGCGATGGCGCGTCGAGCACGCGAGCACAATGCGTTGGTCAAGCTGCTCGTTCAGCCAGGCGACTATATATTCATGGGTATGGCGGTGGCTGATGTCTGGCAGGCGCACAGTGACGACGAATCCGAGACTGATTGGCCGTTGATCAGTATAAATACTGGTCAAACTCGCACACCGTATCAGGACATTCGCTATGCTGTCCAGCAGCCGGTCGATATCACCATTCGCGCTTTGTCGCCAGGTACTAATGACCCGTATACGGCCATCAATGCCCTGCGCGGATTGGGCAGTGGATTGACTCGACTCTGTCAGCGCGAAAACGACGATGCTATCATCTATGATGAAGATGGTCGGCCGCGACTACATAAAAAAACTATCACGATTGAACACATGCTTGATTCGGTGTTTCGAACGCTGCGCAGCAATGTCATCGGATCGGTCGATGCGACGATGGCCGTGCTGGAGTTGGCGCAGAATATCCTCGAGACGACGAACCGAGATTCGTATCGCAACATCGTCATCAAATCGATTCATAGTATCGATGACGCGTTCATGGACTCAAATTCGCCGACTTCAGACAAAGAAATTATCAAAAACGCCACGGCGCAAATCATCCGCGATCACTCAATCGACGAACCTGAGACGCCACACTCGCCAGCCCAGGCTGATCCAAATAGCTAGACTAATTATTTCTTTTCGATGAACGTCAGCGCGTTGCCTGATTTGCCGCCGCGACCAGTTCGGCCGATGCGGTGGACGTAGTCATCGTAGGTTGTCGGTGTATCGTAGTTGATGACGTGGCTGACATTTGGGATGTCGAGGCCGCGGGCGGCCACGTCAGTTGCCACCAGCACACGTGATTCATCTGATTTAAAACTTTTAAGCGCGCGCATGCGCTGGCCCTGTGATTTGTTGCCGTGGATGGCAGCCGAGGTGATACCGTGTTGTGATAATTTATCGCTTAGTCGTTGGACACCGTATTTGGTTTCGCCAAAGATGATAACTTTTTCGTATGCTTCGTCGGACAGGATGTTGAGCAGTGTCTGGTGCTTGTGATCTCGGTCATTGTAGTGGATGACATCCTGGTAGATGTGGTCGTTGGTTTCGGTGACTTTGACACGAGTTGCGGGTTGTGCATAAAATCATGCACAATAGCTTTGATCTCTGGGCTCATGGTGGCGCTAAAGCACAATGTCTGACGATCGGTCGGGACGTCACGGACGATCTGTCGGATGTCGTTAATAAAGCCCATGTCGAGCATACGATCAGCTTCGTCGAGCACCAGTGTATCGATGTGGCGCAGGTCGAGATCGCGGCGTTCCAGCAGGTCTTTTAGTCGGCCAGGCGTGCCGATGATGACGTGTGGTCGACGGCGCAATTGGCGAATCTGCGGATTGATATTTACGCCGCCAACGCAGACGGCCGAGTACAGGCGCATACCGCGTGCAAATCGTGCAAACTCGGCGTCGATTTGCTGAGCTAATTCGCGGGTTGGTGCCATGATCAGGACGGATTGCTGCGCTGGGTTGTGGCGCAGTTTGTGGATGATCGGTAGCAAGAAGGCAGCCGTCTTGCCTGTACCGGTATTTGCTAGACCGATTACGTCGTGGCCATCGAGCGCCAGTGGTATGGTTTGATCTTGGATAGCGCTGGGTGTTGTAAAGCCGATCTCGGCCAGGTTCGCTTCGATCATGCCGTCGAGCTGAAAGTCAGTAAACGAATGTTTCGGTACGTACGGCGCATCATTCGTCGGTGTGGTCACCGCGTGATTGATAAACTTTGCTGGGTCGATATATTGCTTGCGGTTCTTGTTTTTGCCACCGCTCGATCGTCGTCCGTTTGATGGTCGTTTGCCACCGCGGCGATAGTGTTGATTTTGGCCCGGACGGCCGCTTCGACCGCCAGCGCGATTATTGGCGCCGCGGCGCTGGTTGGTAGATTGTTGCATGACTAGGTTACCTTTCGTTCATCATGAGTGATGAATCGCCGGTACTAGTATTTGCGGGCATTCATCCGAATTTTTGTATTTCCCACAAACGTGTGTAATTGATAGAGAATTACGAAAACTGGAGTGATTATATCACTGTAGATCCGACATGTCGAGAGCAATAGCGTGTCAAGTAGGTCGCACGGTACTCAAATATTTGCTCGTTCTCTATCGCCAACCATGGAAAGGCCTAAACTTGATATTTCCTACATAGTGTTAAACAATAAATATATGTCTGTGTTTTTTAGCGAAGTGTTTGAAGTAGAGAAAGAGCTTCTCGAAAGCTACGGTGCTTTTGATATTTCGCTAGCGACAGATTTGCCTCTATTTATAGACCCTTTTCTCCTATACGACAGCAGCCAGAACAAATACTCAGCTTGGCACGACGAGCTGGTTAATTACTTGAAGTTTCTCAAGGGTATGTCGATCAGTGGCCCAGTTCCTAGTCGAGTTGTTAACTACTACTACCGTTTCCCAGAAGTAAAGCAAAACTGGCTGGGCTTTACCAGATTCGGTAACTCCGGTCGTGGTCTAGGGCCTGCATTCGCGAATTCATTGAACGATAATTTGAGCAAATTGTTTAGCGACTTTGGTGACGAAGACATAACTAAAGGTAGCCACATTGAAAAACTATGCTTAATCCGAGAGCGTGTTGGAAAAGATAGTATAAGTGACTTCACGACTAACATCGTTAAGCGATTTCTTCTGGAGTACACTCAGGAATTTGCTTTAGATAATATTGACACCAAACATTTGAAGACTGTGCGCGTGCCACGAGCGCAATTCGATTACAACACGGGCGTTTGGATGTCTAAGAGCTACACGCTGCCGTACTTCGACGGCGACTACGTGATCCTTACACCTAAAGACATCCTTACTCAAGACGAAGCTTGGATTAACAGAAACGACTTATATGCCGACTTCGAGTCAATTCCCCCAACAATCGAGAACGAAAATCTTCGCATGGGTGTGTCGAGCCATTTTTATGGCCAATTAGGTGAAGAGAATACCAAAGATGACAGGATTGAGGCTGCAATCAAGACGGTGAACGAATACCCTGAAGTAATTGATTACTACATTCGGAATAAGGAAGACACTGGATCGCACGCTCACCAAATTAGTGAAGCCAAGGTAGAAAGAGCAGATGAGGTCTTTAGACAAGCTCTTCCAGAGTTGACTAATGACTTGAAGCAAAAATCAGAATTTTTTGACATAAAAGACGATAGTTATGATGAGAGCCTTCGTAAGGTAAACGCATTCAAGGCTTATGTTGAAAATAATGACGGTTATAAGGTCGTGAGCGCAGCACTGAAAGTCGCACGCACTGAGGAAGTTGTTCAGCTATTCTTTGGATTAGCTTGGCTAGACTCCCCGTATGATGTAAACAGAGAAGTGAACAACGGGCGTGGTCCTGTTGATTTTAAAGTTTCCATGGGCAGTCAGGATAAAACGGTGATTGAGTTTAAATTAGCTGGTAACGCTGCGCTCAAGAAAAATCTTTCGAATCAGGCGGAAATTTACGCAGTCGCCAATAACACCAACAAAATAATAAAAGTTATTTTTGTGACAACTGAACATGAGGCTAAAAAAATAGAATCAATACTCAATGAGTTGAAGATGAATAGTGTCGAAAATGTAATTGTAATTGACGCTAGAGCAGACAATAAGCCATCAGCTTCAAAAGCTGGCTAGAGAAGTTTTGAGTTGCACTGGATGTGTTGTGAACGAATTAATGTCATCGAATATGATCAGATCGACACCTTTGTCACGTATAGGCTCGGCTATCCCTAGTCCATCCGCTGTATATGCTGATACGAGAAAGTTTCTGCCAATGATTTCAATTTGCTGTGTGTCCATATTGGTACCCCGGGTTGGATTCGAACCAACGGCCTTAGGCTTAGAAGTCCTCTGCTCTATCCAGCTGAGCTACCGGGGCGTGTAGCCAGTATACCAGATGGGCTTGCGTGGATTAACAGGGGCGAGTAGGCTAGTGAGAGATGTTAGCGATTGCCTATCTGATTTTTGAGTGGATATTACGTCTCGCGGCGTTATTCATCGTTCCGCGGCGGCGACATCCGTCGGCAGGAGCTGCGTGGTTGCTATTGATTTTCCTCATCCCGCCAGTTGGTTGGCTTCTGTTTGCGGTGCTAGGAAATTATAAACTGCCGCGTCGCCGCATGCAGGTGCAGTCTATGATCAATCAACAAACTGACGCGCAAATCGCCGAGCTGGAGCGTGATCTAGCACTGCGGGACTTGATCGAGCCATCGGTCAGTTCGGTTCAGCAGTCGACCAGCACGCTGGCCCGTCAGCTCGGTAAACTGCCGGCCCTCAGCGGCAATTCACTCGACATCATCACTGATTACGATAGCGTATTTGCGCATATGATCGACGATATTGACCGAGCAGAGGAATATGTCTACGTGCAGTACTACATCGCGTCATATGACGAGGCGACCGCGCCCGTGTTCGAAGCGCTGGCGCGGGCTGCTGAGCGCGGTGTCGAAGTGCGATTTTTGTATGATGCGTGGGGCTCGCGCAAATACCGCGGCAAGCGCGCCATGATTGAATTTTTGCAAGCAAATCGCATCAGCACGCAGCCGATGCTGGCGCTGCAATGGCCGGGTCCACACTATGTGCGGCCGGATCTGCGCAATCACCGCAAAATCGTCGTCATCGACGGGGAAGTTGGCTACACCGGTTCACAAAATTTGATCGAACGCAGCTATGAGCGCCGTGACGGTATCAGCTACGATGAGCTTGTGGTGCGAGTCAGTGGGCCAGTGTCGCTCGAGATGACGGCACTAGTCGCCAGTGACTGGATGCTCGAGACAGGCGAAGTCATCGGTGCCGATGATGATATCAGCCAGCGGACCGGTCAGTCGATCATCCAAGTGCTGCCGAGTGGTCCGGGATTTGTTCACGAGAACAATCTGCAAGTATTCACCCATGCGATCCATCAGGCTGAGCAGTCGATCACTATCGTTAATCCATATTTCGTGCCACCAGAGTCACTACTGAGTGCACTGATCAGTGCGGCGCAGCGCGGCGTTCAGGTGCGGATGATCAATTCGGCAGCAATCGACCAGTGGATGGTGGCGCGGGCTCAGCGTTCGTATTATGACACGCTGCTAGCAGCAGGTGTCGAGATTTACCTGTATCCAGCACCGAAATTTCTGCATTCCAAATTCATGGCGATTGACGACACGCTTGCGATCGTCGGTTCGAGTAACCTGGACATGCGCTCGTTTGAATTGACGGCTGAACTGTCCCTGCTGGTATACGATGCCGGTTCGATCGATCAGCTGGCGACCACGGCTCGCCGATATCTGGACGTAGCCGATCGTTTGACCGACACGGCCTGGCAGCAGCGACCTCGCCGCGAAAAAATCCTCGAGAATCTGGCTCGTCTGACATCTGCGCTGCAGTAGCTGTCAAAAGGCTGGTCAGTACGGGGGTCATCTGCTATACTACCGTGGTAGTCTGCGGGCGTCGTATAACGGCTAATATACCTGCCTTCCAAGCAAGTGATGCGAGTTCGATTCTCGCCGCCCGCACCACGACAAGTCTATGGCGGATGTAGCTCAGTTGGTTAGAGCGTCGGGTTGTGGCTCCGAAGGCCGTGGGTTCAATTCCCATCATTCGCCCCATAGTAAAACTCCGAGTGTATGCTCGGAGTTTTGCTATGGGTACAGGTCTATTGCCACGCAGCGACGGTTTCGATGTCAGCGCCGAGTTCGTTCAGGCGGGTCGCGAAATCTTCGTAGCCGCGGTTGATGCTGTAGACGTCGCGCAGCACGGATTTGCCGGGTGCTGCTAGCATGGCTAGTAGGATGACGACCGATGGCCGTAGGGCGCTCGGGGCGACGACGTCGGCTGGCTTCCATTTGGTCGGTCCATTGACATAGACGCGGTGCGGATCGACCATCTCGATACTCGCGCCCAGTTTGGTCAGTTCGGTAAAGTAGATGGCTCGGTTTTCGTAGCTCCAGTCGTGCACGAGTGTCCGACCAGTCGCCATCGTGGCGATCAGTCCCATGAATGGCAAGTTGTCCATGTTGACGCCCGGAAACGGCAGGCAGTGGAGCTTGTCTTTTGGCGCAGTGAGTTTAGATACACCCAGCGTAATATCGACCAGTCGGGTGCGGCCATTGGCGGCTGGGTATTCATCGGTTTGTGAATACTCGAGACCCATCTGTCCCAGGATAGCCAGTTCGAGTTCGGTGAATTCGATCGGTACGCGGGTGATGGTGATCGGTGATTTGGTGACAACGCCGGCGGCAATTAGGCTCATAGCTTCGATTGGGTCTTCGGCGGGCGCGTATTCGACCGTCTGGTTGATGTCGCGTTTGCCGCGAATCGTTAACACAGTCGTGCCGATGCCGTCGATCTTGACACCGAGCTTTTCTAGGTAAAAGCACAGGTCTTGCACCATATAGTTCGGGCTGGCGTTGCGGATGGTGACAGTCCCGTCGTAGCGCGCGGCGGCCATGATGACGTTTTCGGTGACGGTGTCACCGCGCTCGGTTAGGATGATGGTTTTGTCGACTGATTGCGGGCGAGATACCGCGTGGTAGTAGTCGGTGTCGGGCCGGGCTTCGACAGATAGACCAAATGGCGCGAGGCCGACCATGTGTGGCTCGACGGTGCGTGTGCCCAGGTTGCAGCCGCCAGCAAACGGTAGCTTAAAGTCACCGTACTGGTGCAGCAGCGGTCCCAGGAACATGATGACGGTGCGGGTGCGTTTGGCTGCAGCGACGTCCATGTCTTCCAGGCGCAGGCGTTTGGGCGGAGTGATTTCTAGGTCGTTACCCGGCAGCCATTTGCAGCGCACTCCGATGCTATCGAGCACTTCGATGATACGATTGACTTCTTCGATGCGGGCAACCCGGCGCAGGGTCGTCTTGCCGCGGTTGAGTAGGCTGGCGCAGAGTAGGGCGACAGCAGCGTTTTTGCTAGTTTTGACTTCGATACTACCAGAGAGTTGTTTGCCGCCGTCGACCAGAAAGTTAATTTTGCCTGAATCATTGAGCCGCACTAGATCACGCGACAAGACATCGCTGATACGCGCCACCATGTCGAGGCTGATGTTTTGGTTGCCGCGCTCGATGCGATTGACGGCAGATTGACTGGTGCCGATTCGCTCGGCGAGTTCGGCCTGAGTCATGTTGTGGTTTTGGCGGGTTTCCTGGATGAGTGAACCGATTTTCTTGAGGTAGACATCTGAATTCATATGATCAATATATCATAGATGGTATAAATTGTCCATATGCTATACTAATTCCATGCTGTAATTACTTCTATCAATCGGGTGGACAATAACGAACAACCAAGACAGGAGGGTCTATGATTGATATAGAAGTCGAAAAACTAATTGAGGGTGAGCGCCAGCGACAACGCGAAGGTCTGGAGCTGATACCGAGCGAAAACTACGTCTCACGCGATGTGCTCGAAGCGCTCGGTAGCGAACTGACAAACAAATACTCCGAAGGCTATCCGGGTAAACGCTACTACGGCGGCCAAGAATGGACAGATAAGATCGAGCAGTTGGCGATTGATCGTGCCAAAAAACTGTTCAAAGCTGATCATGCCAACGTTCAGCCGCATAGCGGTGCCCCGGCCAACGAAGCCGTTTATAGCGCGTGGCTGGAGCCAGGCGATACGGTACTAGCGATGGATCTGAGTCACGGCGGCCATCTGACACACGGCAATCCGATGACGCGAAGTGCGAAGTTATATAATTTCGTGCCGTACAAGCAAAAAGACATCACCACGGGTGAGATCGACTACGAACACATCAAAGAGTTAGCTCGCGAACATCAACCAAAGTTGATCCTGGCTGGATTTTCGGGCTATCCGCGCGATCTGGATTATGTAAAGTTTGCTGAAGCTGCCGCCGAAGTCGACGGTGAGTGTCTGCTGATGGCTGATATGGCGCATATCGCTGGCCTGATTGCTGCTGGCGTCAAAGATAATCCGTTTGACTATGGATTCCATGTCATCACGACGACGACACACAAGACACTGCGCGGTCCACGCGGCGGTATGATCCTGAGCCGTGGCACGGTATCGACGCCGCTCAAAGCGCCGGAAAAAACATTGGAAAACATCCCAACACTGATCGACCGAGCGGTATTTCCAGGCATGCAGGGCGGTCCGCATATGCATGTTATTGCCGCAAAGGCCGTAGCGTTTGGCGAAGCGCTCAAGCCAGAGTTCAGGCAGTATGCCGAACAAATCCTGAAAAATGCGTCGGCGTTAGCTGATGCCATGAAAGACGAAGGATTCTCGTTGGTGACAGGCGGCACCAGTAACCACCTGATCTTGGCAGATGTCCAAGCCAGCTTCGGACTGGACGGCAAAGTCGTCGAAGAAGCGCTGGATGCGATTGGTCTGACACTGAACAAGAATAGCATCCCAGACGATCCAAATCCGCCGTTCCGGCCGAGCGGCATCCGCTTGGGCACACCGGCTTTGACGACACGAGGCCTGCGTGAAGAGCACATGCCGCTAATCGCTCGTTGGATGCGCCGTGCGATTGAGGTGAGAGGCGATGAAGGTATGCTTGACTCGCTGCGCACTGAAGTCCACAAATTCTTGATGGACTACCCAGTGCCAACAAACTAATATGGAAAGTGGCGAAACAAAAAATCTAGCGGCACAAAGGCCGCTAGATTTTTTTGCTGCGAGATGTTGCTAACAGCTTGCGTCGCCGAGCACGTGAGTTTCGCTACCCGCGTTCTGGAAGTATGTAATCGTACCACCGTCTGCTGCATCTGTACAAGGTGTGTACCAGATAGGATCTTCAGCAGATACACCAGCAGCAGAAGCCGCAAATTTGTCGGTTAGCGATGTTTCTAGCTCGCTTTCCGGTACTGTTGCGAGTTCAGTTGCTAGAGCAGTTGCGGTTGAACCAGCAGGGTACTCGCCCTCGACGCTGTTGTATGCTTCGATTTTTGTACGCAACTGAGAAGCAGTCTCAGCGGCAGTAGTATCGCGCGCACGGTCCTGGATACCGTTGTAGGCAACAATCGAGATTGCAGCCAGGATAGCGATAACCACGATAACGATCAACAGCTCGACAAGTGTGAATCCGCGGTTAGAGTTTGTGATGTTTGACATAGGTTTGCCCCCTAGTTATTTATACTTGTATATCGGTATAGTATCACCTCGCCAAAGTAAGCGCAAGCGGTTTTCACGAGACTTTTCCACTGCTACACAGAGGCAAATTACAGTTCGAGCGGTTCTTGTTCGATGTCGATGCGGAATTTGTCGCGGACGGCGTCTTTGATGGCTTCGCGGGCGTTTTTTAGATCCTCATAGCTGCTAGCCGATTCGTTGATCAGTACCAGGGCGTTTTTGTCGTGGATGCGCATACCGTGCAGTGTCTGGCCACGCAGACCGGTTTGTTCGATCAGCCAGCCGGTCGGGATTTTGTGACGATGTTCGGGCATATCATACGATGGCATGTCGGGGTATTGCTCGATGAGTTCACGGTACAGCCAGTCGTCGATGATGGCGTTTTTGAAAAACGAGCCGGCATTTGGTAGCTCGGCCGGGTCGGGCAATTTGTTTTTGCGAATATCTGTCACTGCTTCGCGCACTGCGGCGGGAGTAAATAATGTCACATTGTGCTCGGCAAAATATGTCTCGACGGCAGCGTAAAACGGCGGCTGCGGTGAGCTTTTGCTGAGCTGAAATGTCACTGACACGATGCAGTAGCGACCGGCTTGATCGCCGCGAAAGATGCTATGACGGTAGGCGAATCCGCAGGCCTCGTTATCGAGCGTCACGAGCTGGGATTGGTGCATGTCATAGGCGTCGACGGACATGATAGTATCGGCAACTTCTTGGCCATAGGCACCGATGTTTTGGACGGGCGACGCACCGACGGTGCCAGGGATCGCCGACAGGGCTTCGATGCCGCTCAATCCGGCATCGACGGTACGCTTGACGGTTTCATCCCAGTTTTCGCCAGCACCGACCCGTATGGTGCTGGCGCCCGGCTGATCGTCGATGATGTCATAGCCCATGATGCGATTGCGCGCCACAATGCCAGCGAAACCGGCGTCACGTACGATCGTATTGCTGCCGCCACCCAGCACAAAAATCGGTAGTTGGTGTTCGGCGGCGTGCTGACACAAGCTGGCAAGTTCATCGACCGAATGAATGTCGGTCATGAACCGCGCGTTTCCGCCCAAGCGCATGGTGGTGTAGTTTTTGAGTGGGATATCGGTGTGGAGCTGCATGATGAACGTATTATATCAGTAGACGCGACGATAGGATTGGATGCCGACCTCGGCAGCTGATGCCGAATCACTGAGCGTCAGTGACGTTGTGCCGGTGACCTCGGCGGATGATGCCAAGTTGATGGTTTGCCCGCCGAGTGCACTACCGGTAAAATCATTTTCGAGCGTCACGGCAGACCAGGCCGCAAAGAACTCCG
>JAUIGH010000022.1 GCA_030429935.1 bacterium
ATGGCGTACCAGAAAGGCGGCATCATGTCCGCTCGAACCATTTACAACACCAGAGAACTCGTCGCAGCAGTTCCGGTCGACATGATCGAGATCGTCGACGGTCCGCGCTTCAGGCGCATGGTCAAGATGAGTTTCCAACTTGACTATGAGGAGTACGTCAAGCAGCTCTTCACGCTCATGACCCTTGCAAGCGGCTCTCGCTTTCAGAGGGAGCTGTCACTTGCCAGCATCTACGACTACGATGAGCACGGCTACTTCCAATTCACGGCAATCTTCTGCGGCAAGGTCGTCTCGGGTCAGTACAATCCTCGCACGAGGACTGGATGGTTCAGTCTCGACTAGGTCGGGGCAACGCTCCACGTCGCGCATGAGCAATGCTCTGCGTCATCGACGTGGAGCATTCTCATATCAAGATAGTCAAATCACTTTATTTTATTATTGTGAATTTATATAACTACAACGTGTTTACCCGACAGGATTATCGCTTCACGCTGTTCCGCTCCTCCGCTCGAAAGGGACACGTGCAAGCACGAGTTTCCTTTCTCTCTTCGCGAACCTCTGACGGTTCAAGCTCGCCTGCAGCGAGCCACCACAGAAAAGAGGCTAGACTAGCTAACCTCTTTTCTGTGGTACACCCGACAGGATTTGAACCTATGACCTCAACTTCCGCAAAGTTGCGCTCTATCCAGCTGAGCTACGGGTGCACAGCCATGGTAGTGTATCACATCGACAGAGGTAGAATCAAGCTAAATGCGTAGTAGACGAATCAACCGATCGATTGGATCGAGCTTGATTTGGTGCATCGGCAGGCGCGCCGCTAGCATGTCGACGACTTGCTCGCCGACCTCTTCGGGGAAGTAGACCGTCACACCGGGTCGCAGGCGCTTGCGCGGCACCAGCATCACCGAGTGCTCATCGTCGTCCGACACCAGGCCAAACTCTTTAAATTCGCCAAAACTATACAGCTTGTCGTTGATGTGCAACCCCTGACGGCTCAGCGTGTAGTCGTGGACAGCTGGCGGACGACGCACGTAGACGATCAGCGCAGCGGCCATAACTGGGACGAGCACGGCAAAGGTCCATGATTTCATCAAAAAGATCGCCAGCGCCATAAACGCCAGCGTAATCACGCCAAACCAGACGAACCACAGCGCGTCCTGGTCGCGGTCGATGTGCTCGGCGGCTTGCCAGCGGACGGCGTAGTCTTCGCCGTCGCGGGGCGGCTGTGGCTGCTCGGGCGCGTCAGACTGCGCTGTAACTTGAGGATCTAGTTGTTCTGGCGATTGTGGCACCGTATCAGGCGCAGCGTACGCATGCGGCTCGGTCGTCGTCGGCTGCTCAGGCTGCTGCCATTGGTCATTTGAGGCCGGTTCAGGTGCGGTCGGCTGCGTAGATTGATCAGGTTGCTGCGGTTGCATGGGGATAGTATAGCATGAGGGGGATTATAGTAGACTTACGCATAATTCGAGTTAAAGAAAAGGCCGATCAACAGCTCAACATTTTCATAGCAGAGCTAAGTTGACGAGCCACAAACTTAGGCACCTTACTGGCTATGCTTGCTTTAACAACTCAGGTAGGGATACTCTATTCCATATGATTGCGCAATCGCCAGGAGAGGGTTTACCCGATACCAAACAACTCAGTGATTTTGACCCATCTACAATAATTGAACACATCTTGCCACGAGGCCACTCTTTTCATGGCTACTCTTCCGTTGCAGGAGAGCGTGTCATAAAGATTCTTGCAACTACTAGTTACAGTGATGACTCACCTTTGCTGGGCTTTGGAGTCGATGGAGATGCCGAAATGGCACTTGGTCGCGCTATAGCTAGCTATTTGCAAAGAGAACAGGATGGTCTTGAGCATATGTCCGCACGCCAATATCCACATTTAACTGAGGGTGATCACCCTGGTAGCGGGCATGCGTCTAAATTTGACAACATAGTCTGGAGCGGTGACTTTACCTTATACCAAGACGGCTCCGACGTTGTTGCTTATTCAAGTTACGGTGGAGAATGGGCGTTGGAGCCCCTTGAAGTCCGTGGACGTACTGCCCACGAAGCTATCTCGCTACTCACAGAGCGATACAGACCGATTTCTTCATTTAAATCGATCAGAGACAGGTTAAGCGCTTTACCGAGTCTAGCTTGGGGACAAGTGAACACCGACCCTGCAACTTTCGAAATCGAACAATAAAAATGAACCACTCGTGTGACTCATTTTAAGCATAAGCGTCATGGCGGAGGAGGGGAGATATCTGCAGGCATCTTCCGCTCATTCGTTTTGGCAAAAGCGAGCTTTCGCAAAACTTCATATCGCTACACCGAACTCCGCGCTCGTTTTGCATGCGCAAAACGCGGGAGCTCGTATTTCCCCTTGGCATGAAAAAAGAAGCCCAGATGGACTTCATTTTTCATGGCGGAGGAGGGGAGATTCGAACTCCCGCGCCAGGTAGACCCCGACCTACAGCTTTAGCAAAGCCGCCCCTTCAGCCACTTGGGTACTCCTCCGTAATTTAGCGGTGTGACTCGACGAATTATAGCACACTCCTACCAGATGACGCTACACATACTTTGCAATATTTTTATGATTTTGTATAGACACATGACATGATTTCTGCTATACTAGTCGCATATCAGATGAAACATAAGCAAATATCAAAGGAGCACCCATCCATGAAACGATTAGTCTCGAGCGCAGCTGCATTGACCGTCACCTCTGTCACGAGTGCGTATTTAGCGGCGTCGCCAGCCTCGGCTGTCGCCGGTGTCCAAAACGGCGCGGATTCGGCTCGTGGCATGGATCAACCAATTGACCTGTTTGGTGCCGAGGGCACATTTGCCACCATCACCAACGTATTGCTGTTCATCATCGGCGCCATCGCCGTCATCATGATTGTGATCGGCGGTATTCGCTATGTGGTCTCAGGTGGTGACAGTAGCCAAATCACGGCTGCTAAAAACACGATTCTCTACGCGATTGTCGGTATCATCGTGGCGATTCTGGCCTACGCGGTGGTCAACTTTGTGCTGCAGAGCTTTATCCCAGGATCTGGCACGAGCGGTACGGATGTATAAAGCGTCTTGAATCTTAAAGAAAACTGACCTGTGAAGTGGGTCAGTTTTCTTATTTTGAGGTAGAGACTCGGTCACGTTCCGCGACCCCGAAAGTTCACGATTGAAAGCATTATTGACTCGGGATATCGCTACGCTCTTCCGTTCATTTACAAAAATATGTAAACACATTTTTGTTTCACTCACTGCACCGATCCCTCGTATGTTTTGCTGCGCAAAACCGAGGGTTCGAATGCACTCGCTTCAAAGCATGAAAAAACAGCCCCAGATGGGACTGTTTTTTCATGGCGGAGAGGGAGGGATTCGAACCCTCGAAGGCTGTAACACCTTGCCGGTTTTCAAGACCGGTACCATCAACCACTCGGTCACCTCTCCTTGCCCGAGGGAAGGTTTCACCCTTCCCGATGATCAGACGAAATAAATTCGTCAAGATCATCTCCTAACCCCTAAAGGCTGCGCTGACGCTTGCTTGAGGTGTTTTTGGAGATTCCACGAGCTAGTATACCAGCTGTGTCACCTCTAGTCGAGCATCTGACGCGATGTGACTGCGACATACACGCTGGTCGCGCCGTGTTCGCGCAGCAGCCGAGCGGCGGCTTCAAGTGTGGCGCCGGTCGTATAGACGTCGTCGATCAAGATAATCCGCTCTAGGACTGGCTGCTTGCCGATCCGAAAAGCTTGCTTTGCCTGACACAACCGCACCGCCCGAGTCGCACCGTGCTGCACTGTATTCGTCGCACGCTCGAGCAGTGGACAGTAGGGGAGCGACCGCATGCGAGCAAATTGACGCGCGATCAACTCGCTATGCCCGAATCCCCGCTGGCGAACATGTCGCGCGATCGTCGGAATCGGCACCACCACAGCGTCATCCGGCAAGCCCGGGACGATCGCCTGGAGCAACTCGGCTTGCACCTGGCAACCGCGCCGGTTGGCAGCAAACTTACTCTCACCGACCAACCGCTGCAGCGCACCCTCGCGCTCTCCGACCACCCACGCGTCTGTAAAGACACCGCGACACTGGTCACACAGCTGCGATCGAGCCGTCGGCACTAGGCAACGAACACAACGGCCAAACGGCTCGCTCGTGATGTCGTTTATACAATTTGCACACAAAATGTCGCCAGTTTTATGGCACATATAACAGTAGTCAGGAGCGAGTAAATTAATAAGGTTAACCGACATTGTTATTTTTACGTTTCTACCTCTGTATTCCTTGCGTATACCGCCAATGCTAGGTATAATCTTCCTCAGACTAGTTGTCAAATAGAGCCTAGAGAAAGTGGAGGATATCATGGCCCGAAAACAGAATGACGACCTGCTCATCGAAGACGAACTCGCAGCTGCGTTTTTAAACGATGATATGGCCGAAAACGCAGATCAACCTGCGCCAGCGCAACCATCTCAGCAACCATCGAACGACGATAGCTACGACGAGGAAGACGGCTTCCCGGGTCAATTGGCGGTCGACGTCTATGAGACTGACGAGCAATTGGTTGTCAAAGCCCGCACCGCTGGCGTCAACAAAGAAGACCTCGATGTTAGCATCTCAGACGGCATCTTGACCATCTCTGGTACGCTGTCGAGCGGTGACGACACTGATGCTACCAACTGGCACATCCAAGAATGTTACTGGGGCGAATTCAGCCGCACGCTGGCACTGCCAGTCCAGGTCAAAGAAGACGAAGTCGGCGCAGTCCTGCGCGACGGCGTGTTGACGGTGACATTCGGCAAAGTCAAGCAAGAGCAAGCCAAAAAGATTACAGTCCAGTAAGACTACTAAAATCAGGATACTCAAATCCCGGGGTCTACCCGGGATTTTTGCATCAGCGTTTCAATTCACTTAACAAGTATAGTATGGCTACATGTGTTGGCTGGCTTCAATAGACGCACTTACCGCTAGCGCTAAATAAAAAACCGACTCCCTTATGGAGCCGGTTTACGTAATCACGCACTCTATGATCTAACTTAGCTGTCGCCAATGAATGAACGAATAACAAAGTTGACAATCGCGTAAGCGAGAATGGCAACGATGATACCGATAATCGCGTACAGAATCGTGTTTTTGGCTGCAGACACTTGGTTTGAGTCGCCGTTCGACGTGGTGTAGCGAATACCACCGATGACCAGCATGATGACCGCAATCGCACCGATGATAAAGAGCAGGATGTTGACGATCTGCGTAAACACGTCCGTCTCGAGGTTTTGTGGTGTATCACCAGTGTTTCCACACTCCGCACCACCAGTGATACCTTCGTCAACGCCGCCACAACCTTCTGCAAACGCCGGCTGTGCCACCGCGAGGCTACCGACACCAAGGCCGAGCACCAACATCGGTACAGCTAGCAATCCGCGAAGTTTTTTTATTGTTTCAATCATCTTCGTTATTCCTTTCTTAGATGAGTTATCTGTTCTGCATTATACACAACTGGTTTGATGTAGCAAATACGCTAGAACGCATCGACGACGAAGTCGACGATAGCGTAGGCCATAATTGCAACAACCAGTCCTATGACTGCATAGAGTAGAATATTTTTTGCTTGTTTGACCTGATCAGCGTTACCATTTGACGTCGCAAAGCGAATGCCTCCGACGACGATCATGATGACGCTCACGGCGCCGAGCAAAAACAGCAGCACATTTGTAACGCTAAGCAGTCCACTTGATACACTCTGACCCACCTGATCATTTGTTGCAACCTTGCCGGCGCCTGCGGAAATATCGGAGTTTGACGCCAATGCCTGCGAACTAAGTAAATAGGCGTTGGTAGCCGCCACCGCCAGCACCACCACCGCTTGATTCTGAATATTACGCATGCTCATAACACTCTCCCTCTTATCTTCCTACTTCTGAGACCACAAAGTCGACGATCGCATAAGCAAATATTGCTACAACCAAGCCGACAACGGCGTATAATAAAATGTTCTTGGATTTTTGGATCCGGTTTGCATCGCCGTTAGCCGTCACATAATTGAATCCTGCGATTATAATAACAATGACCGCTACAGCGCCCAGCAAAAATAACAATATTTGCACGATATTTGCCATTAAATTTCCAGCATCGTCGGTGCCAGCAGCTTGACAGACACTGCTGTCTGACTGACCACTACAGCCACCAAACACATCAACCGCCAACGTCGGTGACGTAATAGCTGTCGCAGCCAAAATCATGACTCCGATTGATGTCAGTATGATTTGTCGATAGCGCTCTAACATGTGGATACCCTCATTTTTTGATATTATACGTTATTTTCGGCAACTCGTATCACCAGTTGCGTGATCACAAACGCTACCATGATCACTGCCAGACCAATCGCGCCACCGAGCACCGCCATTTTACCGCGTTCGACCTTTTGTGCGTCACCGTTAGCTGTCACATAGAAGAACGCACCGATAACAATGACGAGTACAGCAATAGCGCCTGCCCAATAATGCACCTGTACGATAACGAGACTAAGTGTCAGTTCATCGATAATTGATGGCTGGATGCCAACTTCTGATCCTCGTATCGTTTCTCGTTCCATTACTACAGCGTCCTCGCTATAGCATTGACGATAGCCACCGAACCCAGCGCGATCAGCAGGCCGATGATGGCGTTTCTAATAGTATCTTTGGCGGCTTTTATCTTGTCAGGCGAACCGGTAGCAATCATGTATTTGTATCCGCCGACGATGATAAACGCCACGCTGACATAGCCGGCGATGATGAGCATGGCTTCGACGACGTTGAGGACGATAGTCCAGATGAAACTCGATAACTCACCGTCGGTTCGCTTCGGAGGATCGATATTACATTCACCGTCCACCAAGCCATCGTACCAAGCTGGTATCAGCATGATCGATGTGTTGCACGGCGACCCTGCATGCACGGGCGTAGCTGGCGTGGCAATAGCAAGGAGCCCCATAGATCCAGCGAAAACCACCAGACTCACAGCGGTACGCTTTAGCCAATTCATGCCAACACTCCCGATGGTGCTGTCTGTGTCGGTTCACGAGTCAGAATCCCGCCCGGAATCAAGAAATTGACTATGGCAAACATCAGCATGTATAGGAACAGACCAATCACCGTGTTGCGAATAATTTCGATAGCCTTTTTGGTCTGGCCAGCGTCACCTTGCGCGCTGCTATACATGATTCCCGCAAACACAATCGCACCGACCGCAACGATACCAACTCCGGCCGTCATAATCTGTAAGCCGAGAATGAGTAACGCCCAGATGCCGCTGTTTGCGAGACCTTCATCGCCGTCCTTGTCGCAGATAGACGGCGGTAGCACGCTACACTCAAGCGCCTGGACGTGACTGGTGGTGGCTAACCCGACAACACCTATAGCTAGACTTGCGATGAGCAATGTTTGTATTTTTTTCATCCTGCACGTATCGTACCTGAGCGAGCGGTTTTATGCAACAGGTGTCCAGCGTCGTCAAATTGATTGACTTTTTATCTGTAAAGTGGTACAGTTCAAAGGCAATGTGGGTACCGCGCTATCGAAGCGCGCCGAGGGTGAATCTTCGGCGCCGTTTACTCATGCTGGCCACACCATTACTCGTGGCCTGTTTCACGCTACTTGGGCCACTCAGCGTACCGGCATGGGCACTCGACGCCGAATGGGATGGCAGCACCCTAACCGCTGGTGGCGAGACCTACTCCTACACGGGCCAAGTCGACAGCTCAGACGACCGGGCTGATGATCACCCGTCTATTGTCGGACAATATGCCTACGAATCTCAGGGTTCAACAAATCCAGGCACAAGTGTTACAAAAGTAATTTTCCTCGACGTTCAACCGCCCGAGGTTGGTGAAACTGGTCAACAAATCACGTTCACTGAAAGCAGGGGAGGCTCGTCATCGACCAGCCCAGAGAGTGTCACTGTCGTCGAAGCTGCCGAGTCGGCGGGCACCATACCCACCACCGACTGCTCGAGTGACTCGGTCGGCTCGATTGGTTGGCTGATCTGCCCAGTGACCAGTTGGGTAGCCGATGCAATTGATGGGGTATACATCATCGTCGAGCAGTTTCTAACAGTTGATGCTCTGACCGATGACACGACCGGAATCTACCCATACTGGGTCATCATGCGCAACATCGCAAACATCTGTTTCGTCATTGCGTTTCTGGTGATTATATTTTCTCAAGTAAGCAGCCTCGGTATTTCAAACTACAGCATCAAATCTACCTTGCCGCGGCTCATCGTTGGCGCAATATTGGTCAATATTTCGTATTGGATTATGGCTTTGTCGGTCGATGTCTCAAACTTGCTTGGGGCATCGGTCCACGCCGTATTCGAAGGTATCCGTGAAGACACCATGGCAGAATATGGCACGATATCCTCGGCTGGCATAAGTGATGTCAATTGGTTTAGCTGGTCGTCTGTTCTCACCATGGCTCTCTCGGGTGGGGCGCTGGTAGCAGGAGCCGTAGCAACTGCGCTGAATCCCGCGGCTATCGCATTTTTTGCAGTCATGGGTCTATTCGGCGCCGGATTCGGTGTATTGTTGGCGTTTATCGTCTTGGCCGCTCGCCAAGCCTTGATCATCCTCGCAGTCGTCCTATCCCCATTAGCGTTTGTGGCCTACGTGCTGCCAGGCACTCAATCTCTATTCGACAAATTCCGCAAAGGCTTTACGACACTGCTGGTGTTCTTTCCACTGTTCGCGCTGCTGTTTAGCGGCAGTCAGCTAGCTGGCACGATCATTATCGCATCGGCCGTGTCAGATGATGGGTCAGGCAAAGTTCATATGGCGTTATTTGGTCTCATGGTCATGTTTGTACCGCTGTTTTTAGCTCCGATGATAATGCAATTCAGCTCAGGGCTACTCGGTCGCATCGCCGGAATCACCAACAATAGCTCTAAAGGATTCTTTGATCGCGGCAAAAACTGGGCTCGAGCCAATGCCGAATACCACCGCGATAAATCAGTCGCAGGTGACACCGCGCTGCAAAGACGATTTGGTAAAAACACCAACCTCGCTGCTCGCGCTAATCGGGGCATACGGCGCCTAGAAGCTAACCGCAACCAACGCCACGAAGGCTACAAAAAAAACATCGATAATCAGCTTAAGTATCAATACGACCCTCGAACAAATAAGTACGGCGCCATACGTAATAGCTGGAAAGAGGCCGACAACGTAGCGCGCGAGGCTGCGCTAGACGAAGAAGGCGTCAAAAACGCCGATGAAAACCGCTGGCAGCAACGTATCAAAGAAGATGCTGTACTGAAGCAACGTCACCAGTCTGTCCATCATCAACACTTTGAAGCCGAGAAATACAAAGCAGCGAATGAAACTGCTGCTGACACGCACTCAAAAAGCACACTCGATCCAGAGAACGAACATTACGACGCACGATTAGCCCGTACACTAAAGGACACTTACCATTCACAGCAGGAAGCTGAGGATTTCAACACCATCGTACAAAAGGCTGCCGAAAGAAGCTGGAATGACCGTGTACGCCACGACGCCGATACTCAGGCGCTTCATATGCGCGCCAATCGCAACGCAGATGGAGCTAAATTGTCCGAACAAAAACTAGCTGAATTCGTAGAGAACGTGCAGACTAAAGGTTCAGATGCGCCAGGTGTGGCAGTTGGCGCTGCCGAATACGCAGACCAGATACGCGACAGTCGTCAAGCACTGCAAATTGTCGAACAGGGCATTTCATCAGCCAAAGTCGTTCAACAAAAAGACTTAGTTGATCGATTATCATCCAGCAAAAAGCTCCGTGAAGCAGCTGCTGGTGTCGATGAAAAAGGCGAGTTGCGCGTGCTGGCCTCGGCGAAAAAAGCCGTGTCTGATGAACAAATTAAAGCAGCAAACAACTTCTACGACACTATGGACTATGATTTAGCTTCTAACCCAGCCAAACTGGAGACTGCGTGGAGAGATGCAGTTAAAAGAAACGACACGACCGAAATTATCGCCTACGGTCGTAGGTTAGCTATGAACGCACCCGGCCTCAAAAAACTCAAACCTCTGCTCGAAGAGTATACTAGCAGCAAAGACCCTCTGGACGAGGACATCATGCTTGTCAAAGAAGTGCTCGGCTCTGATCAAACGTTCCGAAACGCCGGTCGTGACCTCGAAGTGTGGGCGAACAATGAATCATATGTCGTCACTGACGCCAGTGGCAATGCTGTACTAGACGCGAACGGCGAACCTGTTACACGACTTTACAGCAACTTTAACGAAGTCCGAAACGCTAGCGCACCGTGGGAAAATATCACTGCGTCGCGATTCGCAAGCATGAACGCCTACTCACAGGAAGAAGCTATGTACTGGCTGCAAGAAAACGCGCCCGACAAGCTACAAGGTCTGCTCGCTGGTATTGGTTCAGAAAATGGTCCTATCTGGGGCAACCTCAAAAACTCTACCCGTGAATCGATTAAAGAGATCAGGGCTGGCAATAGAATACGTAATCCGAACTAGCCCCCACACGCCATACTTTACAACAGCCTCCTACTTGACAGCACCCGTTCACGCTATTGCTTTTTTCACAGACATAGTGTATAATGGTAAGCAAATGCACAACAAAACTCAACAAGTAACAGCGTAAGCCCCGGGTGGGCGAGGAAGCATCAACTGGATCATGAGACACAACATAGAACCTAGAAGTCAGCGCGATAGCGACCAAGACCCTACGTCAAATGGTAGGAGCTGGTTGTTGGCAAGAGGGGCAGCGGCTGTTGCCAGCTTGGCTATTTTGACTGGTTGCGGCAGTAACGGTGGTGACACCGACCCAGCGAGTAACAACAGTCGACCAACTTTCAGCGGTGAGGCAGTCAAAGACACCGTAGACTACAATGATGCTGTCTACACTGCTTCTGATGGCGAAGAGGTCGGTCTCGCATACTCTGATATAGGGGATGATGTGGCCTACGACGAAAATCTAAACATCTACCGACGCAACTCTGACACAGGCGAGTTTGAAATATCACCCAAAAACGACAGCTCCGTAAACCAAACACCCGACAACTCAGAAACCACTCTAGACGTCGAAACGCCAGACAACGACAGCGTGCCAGCAGAGTCTTTAACTACCAACAAGCCTACTGCGGACGCTAGCTCAGAAACCGGGACTGAGTCAAGTGAGTTCAATCCTGCTAGCCACTCGTCAGAAAGTCCGGAAACTCTAGCTCACTTGAGCAACGCTCAGCATGCTGCTGTCGCAAACGCGGTAGTACAAGAATTCGGTCCCTCGACATCTGTAGGCACACGTGAAGAATACGACAGCGCCATGCGAGATGCTGCTCTCACCGATTCATTTGAAGACATTCTTAATGCTCATAACTTCGGGCTTGAATTCACCCTCACTAGTCTAGCGAACAGCGAGGGCGAAAAGCTGAACGCTGCATACAATATGTCAAAAGGCATGTTCGCCGAGCTACCTGGTGGTCCTCAAGAAATGCAGACAACAATGTTTGACTTTCTCGATCAAGGCAATATGGTGACATATACCGACATGAGGTCATATCAAATACGTCACGTGGAAGGGACGCCGATATACGACGCCGCGTGCACGTTGCCCGGTTTCGAGTCCTGTGTGATGGGCACCGTCGAGAGTGATCGTGAAATCGGCGAAGCTGGCGAAGGCCCCGAATACATGTCTGTGGTATTCGGCGCAGTTGTCGAAGATGGCAAAACATACTGGCAGTACATCGAAGACAGCCCGAGCGATGACGAGCATCAGTACGCAAGCAAGGGCTCCGAACGTAAAATCGACAATTAGTGAGACTCGAGGTTCTAGTGTTTCTATTTCTGCGCCACGTATGATTAAATATCATATATAACCACGAGCGTTATGTATGATCATGAAGCAGTTACGCACCCTCTTTTCATTTCTTTGTTTAACACTAGCATTTAGCGTGTCCGTGGTTTTGGGTGTAGTTGCCACATCAGGCTCCACTATGGCGCTTACACTGGAGAAACAGCAAGAATGCTCTGACTTGTTAGACGGTGTGACAGTGCGAACAAACAGAGATGGCGTACAAAATCCTAAGCTAAACGACGACCAAGTAGCCTGTCGAGACCTACCAGACCGAGAACGTAACTGTCAAGCCGAGAGCACTTCTACAGGCGCAGGATCGAGCACGACATACACCTGCGTCATCAGTACGGCCTATGTAACAATTGCTGAGATGGAAGCACTTGCCAAAGAAATGTACACTGACGCTCTCATAGATGAGTTGTGTGCTGATTCGCAAGGCGTAGGAGGTCCTGTATACTCCGCCTGCGTAAATGGCGCAACCGATGCGTTCAGCAGCTGTTTTGACGGTTATATCAGTGACAACAGCTACACCCACCCAAACCACGACCTCGATTATCTTGCAGGGTGTGTCGAGCGTAATTCGGAGTTTGAGCGTAGAGACGTAAACACCGCACTAAAAAATGTCGAGGCCCAGGTTCAAGAGGCGGTACAGAGAGATCCGCTGCCTGGTGGTGGCGGCGAAGGTGAGGGCACAGAAGAAGATAGTGCCTCGCTGTGTCAGATTGAGTTTGGACTCGGCTGGATACTCTGCCCATTAACCAACACGATAGCCTCGATAAATGACAAAGCATTTAGTTTTATACGACAATTCCTCGAAACACCGCCTCTAGTAACAAGAGACCTTGAGAGCAGCGCTGCCTACGAAGCCTGGAAAATCATGCGCAACATTGCTAATGTCATCTTTGTCTTTGCGATGCTGACCATCATCTACTCACAGCTCACCAGTATGGGTATCAGCAATTACGGCGTAAAAAAAATGCTACCAAAACTTATCGTCGCAGCTGTATTGGTCAATGTCTCATACTTTGCTGTTGCTCTGGCGGTAGATGTGTCAAACGTAGTCGGATCAAATATATACGGTCTGTTCGAGGGCATGACGAACTCTGTCACTACAGCCGTACCCCCTGAAAACGGGTGGGAGGCTGTGTCTGCCGGTGTCTTGTCGGCTGGCGTGACCGGAACGGCGATATTGGGCCTGGGGGCTATAGGTGTGATGGGCGGGTTTGCGATGCTGTTTCCACTCATGCTCGGCGCGCTATTCTTTATCGTCGGCTTAATGTTTGTGCTGACATTTCGCCACGCATTGGTATTTATCTTGGCAATCATCTCGCCGATCGCTTTTGTATCGTACCTGTTCCCGAACGCCGACGGGTTCTATAAAGCGTGGTATAAAATCCTCAAGCTCATTCTATATATATACCCGGTCGTGGCATTCGTAATGGGAGCCTCTATGGTCGCGTCGACTGTTATCTGGGACGTAGCCGACCAAGAAGATAGCGCAATCCTCATGATGATCGCAACAGCTCTCCCAGCTATGGGTATCGTCATGGCTCTCTTGCTCGCAAAGACGCTGGGCGAGGTGATGAGTAAGTTTGGCATGGGTAATCCTCTTAGCGGTATGGTAAATACCGCAAAGAGTAAAGCGCGCAAGGCAGGTGAGTCGACTGATGAGTTCGCCCGCAATAAGCGACAGAATGCTGGAATGCGTCTAGCCAACAAATACAGAGGCAGTGACACCAAACGAGGCCGTGCGCTTGCTGCAGGCGGGGCGCTGGTCGGTGGCGGCGTTGGAATGCGCCTAAAGCAAGCAAAAACCGAGCGCGAGGCAGAATTACAGAAAAACCAAACCATCTTCGAGGAGGGCGGGGGCTTAGGTGGTGAAGAAGGCGGTCTCGCGCAATCCGCGAAAAGAACACGTCAAAGTCGCATCATCACTAGTGCGGCAGAAGCAGCTACAAAGCAAGAGGATGTAGAGCGATTGATCCAGCAGACCGTGGAGTACTTCGGTCGGATCGATGTGCTGGTCAATAATGCGGGCATGGGCCTGATCGGCACAGTGGCCGAGATGAAACAGGCGGATCTGGAACAACTTTTCCGGCTGAATGTCTTTGCCCCGGTAGCCGCGCTGCAGGCGGCGGTTCCCATCATGCGCAGACAGGGCGACGGCGTGATCGTCAACGTCTCCTCGGTGGTGGAGAACGCGGCCGTTCCCTTCATGAGCGCCTATGCGGCCAGCAAAATTGCGCTGAGCTACCTGAC
>JAUIGH010000023.1 GCA_030429935.1 bacterium
CTTGCCTTGTCTTTCTCGGCAGCTTCAAGTCGCTCATGAAGCTCTGAATCGAATTCACGATCGCGCACCTGCTTCAAAATATCAGCGTAGCCCGCCTCATCGATCTTGAAAGCTTTTTTACAGTGAGGGCAGATGATTTCGTTCATATTACCGCCTTTGCCCCAGCTCCTCAAGCCAGTCTGTTAACTTTTTTAGATCTTCCTCAATAATATCTATCGCCGGAATTGGTTCAATCGATTCACGATTACCGTCGTGGACATATTTCGAGCATTTCGTCATAGCCTCATCTACGACAGTATTGTCACTATCACGATACTTTACATTTCTCATCTCTTGGGTGGAAACATTGCGACTATACCTTTTGACAACATCCCCGAATAACTTTTCTTCCACTGCCCGTTCCCACGTCTCCCGAAGCTTTGCATAGAAATATTCACCTTTTTGCTCGTACGCTTCCGCATCGCCATCACGATGAAGCGGTTGCAATACGGACTGCAAGTTGTTCTTTAGCCATCCCACCCTGCTTTTTACGGTCATTGCATCCCATGGCATACGCTCTTCAATAATCCCAGGATTAGCCAACTTACTCACGGTCTTGGTAACATTACCAACGCCCATTTTCTTAGCTTCCTCACACAGCTGCGAAACAAAAGAGACACGATGCGTAAATACCACCACTTGCCGTTCACCCGCCGCCTCAACTAGTCGTTTGGCAATTTTTGATGCATTCTCATCGTCCAATGACGTTATCGGATCATCAAAAATAATTGCTGATTTACTTGGCATAATTGAGAGTTCTGTAAAGAATCCAGCAAGCGCAAGCCCCCTCTGCTCACCTTCACTCATTATGCTCTCAATTTTTTCCCTGCTTGGCGACCCGTCCGCTGTTAATACAATCTCACTATGCGGCACGCCTTGCCGTGTGGGTGCCGGGATAAGCTTGGCTTTGATACGGCTAGAGAAAATCTTGCCAAGCTCCTTATTGAAGGTGTCTTCCAGCGGAGCAACGATATATTCACCGCTCAACTTCCCGCTTTGGATGCTTGTAGATGTCGTGCTGCACTTACCAAGCGCGGCGGAATACGCCGCCAGTGCAATATGGGTATCGATGTTCGTTCTTATCGCCTTATCGTTATCCATTAGTAATTGTCTTGCTTTAAGACCCTTCAACTTCAAATTGTCAAGAGCGAGCTCTTCATTGTATTTCTTATCGTCAAGCGGTTTAGCAATCTCTTCGCGCGACTTTTTCGCATGCTCTTTGAGTGTTTTTATAGACTCGTCCTCTACGGATAGATCAAGCTCTTCAACAATGGGCTTGCCATCCTCAATAGCTTGCGCGTGCCGATCATAGTGGCCAACCAAACTCAGTACGGCGCTCCTTACATCGTCAATGGCGAAGTAATCGTCAACGCTAACATCATTAAACAGTGTCTCGATCGTCTCATCCTCAGGTCTTGCTTCAGAAAATTCATCGACGAGTGCTTCATATTCTTGCTTACGAACACGAGCATTTTCCTGACTCTTATCACCGACATATTTAGCGAAATGATCCAGCCGTGTGCCGGCATCTTCGGATAGCGCCTGTTGGCAGAGTAGGCACTTGGCAGCATCTCCCGTATGCGGAAATGGATGTTCGGGATATGCATCAGCTGCAAAACCAGCTGCCGCCTGCCACATTATTTTCCATAGATCATTACCCGTTCCGTTAAGGTAATCATCATCAAACTGCGCCTTTTTTGCTTCGTCGGCAATCTTGGCGGCAGTATTTTTTGATTTCAGGGAATTACTTAGCTGCTCCTGTTTATCATCAGTGATCGCAGCAGCGAGTAGTTCGGCGGCGGCGACTATACGATCAAGCCGCCAAGTGACTTTTGTTAGATTGTCACGATATTTAGCGGGCGCCTGACGTTCTCTCTCGGGGATCTCTTTTTCTAGTCTAGATAGCTCTTCGTGCTCTTTCTTACTTAATACGCCGAGTTTATTCAGCTCATCAATTGCCCCCTTTTTGTCTAGCGCTTCAATCAAAGCGTAAGCCTTCGTTCCTTCGGAGTCTGCAAAAATTGAATCAAAATCTGTTAGCTGCAGTTGCTTGCTAGTTTTTCCAGAATTAAGTTTCTCCTGAACTAGCTGTATGACATCCACAAGCCTATCAAGTATATCCATACCAGCGGGCTTATACTTGATATCAGTATGCCTTGATAAATAGGCGGTTCCGCTCTTGCCATCGAAGACATTAATGCTCTTGAGATGCGAATTTGCTTCCGCATCGTTACTCCAGTCGTAACTCTCCTCGATGTTGTCCTGCTTGTATTTAATTTTTGCAGTGGTACTCACGCCATCGGTACGATAGATACTGCCTTGGACTTGCTCATCATGACGCGACATACACGAACTCTTTAATACCCTAGTGTAGCCAGATTTTCCAGCGGCATTGTTGCCATAAATAATATTTAAGCCAGACTCGTTAAAGTTCAAATCGCTGTCGTCGGCGATATCATTGACGTTTGAGGTATCAGAAATACCCAAGAGCGCAACTGGCACCGCTGTAGCATCACCTGAATAATCAAACTGCTCAAGAGGATTGCCGTGGGTCTCGATTAACCCTTCGCGATCGGTTACTTCCTGCAGTGCCATATCGGCGTAGACTGCAATATCGGCATCAGAATAATCTTTACCCTTTAGTATGTCAGCAATGATGATTTGATGCCACAAAGGTTGCCCAGCAGCCCATGCGACAATTTTCTCCACAATCTCCATTACTCCATATTTTACTCTTTTTGTCAGGCAAAAGACAGGTGTTTGCTGTGAGTCCGAGACATCTAAAGGATCAGGATTGAAATATTAGTCGACAATCGTAGCATTTTGTCTAGATTATTCCATGCCCAGCCATCATTGGGACACAAACAAACAGGTTGGTTAGCCGGTTATTAGCGATTTGCGAAAGCGGTCTGCTGTTTCAGGATCTGTACAATAAACATAACATCCCTTCATTCCACGTGTCATGAGAACCTTGTAGATGTTACGAACGAGACGGTTTAATTCTTTCGGGTCGTCTTTGAGGCCCTTCTTACCTACTTTGTCGTAGTATTTGACGTAGTCGGTGTAGAACGTAGATATTTTGTCGTTGTACTCTAGGTCATCGCCGATAATCACACCAACGTAATCGAATTCGAGGCCCTGTGATGTGTGGATACAGCCTACTTGGTCAATACCGCTAGCATCGATCGCCCATGTCGAGCCGACTTTTCGTGAGTTCCATGGCATTGCAAATTCATACTCAGGGACAAGCACGTCCTTAACTTGGGCGTCTGCGTTACCTTCTTTTTGCGATGTCCATTCCCAGGCATAACCCGCAAGAATACGGGCGCTAAAACCTTCGGAGTCCTTTCGTTTAATAGCTTTGCGCATTTCATTAGGGTCGTCAAAAATCTTAAATTCGAAATCTCCATCTTCCCAGCCGTCGTAGTTCGCCGTCTCGCGTAGCTGCAGCACGTCATCAAGCCAATTAACATAACCTTCAGCGCCGGAACATCGAAACTGTGCTGATAGTTCGAGCTCGTGCACTTCTGCACCATATAACTCAGCGTAGTGCTTAATCTCGGCTACAGAGCCTACATCATCTGGGCGAACCATTTGATTATCATCAATGAAGAAAATTGAAGTACGCGCTGCTTTGATGACATCATCGACTTGGTTTACACCTTGGTACATATACGCTCCGCGCTGCTTGAGCCTGTGCGCTTCATCGATTATGAGTACATCAAACTCATTCGGATTGCTTTCGACAAAGCCAGCGGATCCCATAAAGAGATTCTTGAGGCGCATACGTGGCATCGTGCCGGCCAGTTTCTTTACCAGCGTCTCTCGGAACGATGCATTAGGTGCGACGAATACAGCATTCAGTCCATCACCGAGCAGCGAATTCAGAAGGTTGAGTGATATTACAGATTTACCTGTACCTGGACCCCCCTTAATAATGACCGCCGACTTACCTGTCTTCGTATTATTCGCGACAAAACGCGCCCTTTCGAAAGCGACCTTCTGAGCATCAAGAAGGCGATATTCCTCCTTGCCCTCAAACATTCCAGACACGTAATCAACAAGCTTCTTCGATTGCTTAATCTTGCCTGATTCAATTTCATACAGGATGTCCATACCTTTGCCGTATTTGACATACTTTCTGAGGTAGTCCTCGAGCTTTTGCTGATCATCGCGGAGGAATAGTGGCGAACACTCGATCAACTGCGCATAGCGTTCTTCCCGTAGTGGCTCTGGTGATTTTACTTCATAGTTGTGTAGATACGCACATGAAAACGCTGCGATAGAATCATTTGCGACGTTCTCATTGAAGTCCGAAATAAAATCCTTGTAGCTCTGTGCCTGATAGCTAGGATGTGGAACAATGCGGTTTGCATGGCCGGTGAATGTTTCTACAACGAGCTCTTCACCATCGGCAACTAGTGCTTCAGACCACTGTTTGAGCTCAACGATAATGAAATTTTTTGCTCCATGTTCGTCTTGGCCTGAAACGATGAAGTCGACACGGAAGTTTGTCAGCGGGATCTTGTACTCAATCATCACGCCACAATCATCCGCAACCTCGGCTCGTCGAACGATGCGCTCCATCTGCGGTAATGAATTTGTGTATGCACCGCGTTCAGCTGGTGGAATGCCTCTGCCTAACTTTGAGCGAAATGCGTCTTCGATCGCTTGCAGAATTTTACCTTCATCTACGGTGTCACGAAATTCCTTCGCCGTAGACTGATATATGATCACGCGGCATGCTCCGTGTATTTCTTGTGGTTGCCTTTTGCTTTTTCAATAGGATACTTTGCCGCGTTCTTTTGCATCTTCTTTTGAAATGCTTCGGATAAATCTGTGTCAATTTTGTTTGCTAGTAACAATACCCAGTACAGTACGTCAGCAAGTTCCTCGCCGATATCCTCTTTATGAGTTTTTATGTATTCTGCCATCTCTTCATCATTCTTCCACTGGAAGTGCTCGAGTACTTCGGCTGCTTCCAGGCTCATTGAAATTGAAAGGTCTTTTGGATTGTGGAACTGATTCCAGTCACGCTCATCAACGAACTGACGTATCATTTTTTGAAGTTCATCGAATGACTTTTGTCCCTGCATATTACAACTAGTATACGCCTGCCGCCTCCGTAAATCCACAGAGCTCGTACCTAGCCAATCTGTTAATTTGAACTGATACAGCGTATGCCTAATGTGAACTCACATAATTTCTATTTACAATATTATATATATGTTTTATAGTACTTTATATAAAGATTCGCCCCGAGTCTTTGGTTCCTAGCCCATGGAGGAGATCTCATGCATAACACGGACGCGAGCGAGCACACCAGCGTCAGCACTGGTGCGGGCATCGCCATCGCCGGTGTCTGGCTGTCTGGCGCCGCAACCACCATCACCATCTTGTTCATCGCGTTTGTCCTCAGCCCACCCGGGGAGTCGGCCGACACCGAGACAAGTGGCCTCGGTGTGCTCGTACTGATCATTGTGATCAGTGCACCGATGATCGCAGCCTTCAACGCCACCAAGCTCATCCTCGGCAGGGACACCTAAGTCCCGCATGTCAGCTCGAGTCACCTACTACCAAGAAAGGTCTCGCTCACATGCGGGACCTTTCTATTTTCATGCATATAGCTTAACGAATCATATTTGCTAACGCATACCATAATCACTAACACATCGGGTATAGTAAAAGAATGAACATCACAGTATTTGGGGCATCGGGAAAAGTCGGCCAGTTGGTCGTCAAACGCTTAATAGACCAAGGTCATAGCGTGCAGGCATTTGTGCACGGCACTGCACCGTTCGCCGAATCCGACCAGCTAACAATCGTAAAAGGTGACGTGCATAGCGCTGAGGATATCGCGCGCGCACTTCATGGAGCCGATGCGGTCATCAGTTGCCTGGGAAGCTGGAGGACGCCGACCAAAGATATTTTGAGCTCTGCCATGCGACATATCGCCCCTGAGATGCAGCGGCGTGGCATCAAGCGTATCGTCTCGCTGACCGGGGCAGCAGCACGGGCACCACACGAACAGTTTCGTCTGCGCGACCGGCTGAACCGCCGGCTACTGATGCTCGCAGCTCGTGACATACTGGTCGACGGCGAAGAGCACCTGCGGTTATTAGCCGAGAGCGATCTGGATTGGACGGTGCTACGCTCGCCCGTCATGAGCAACAGAGCAGCGAGTGGCTACCGGCTACGCGACGTACCGGGTTCACCATTCGAAACGATCTCTCGTCAGACAGTCGCCACTGCCATGGTCGATCAACTGGAGGACAAAGGACACCTCTGCTCAGCCGTCCAGCTGCGACCTCGTCGACAACCACGCACATAAGTCCCCCAGACCAAGAAAAACCGCCAACGAGTGTTAGCGGTTTTTTCTTGGCTCCGGCTAGTGAACATACTCTGCAACAAATCTATTTTCGATGAATTTGAAAGCACTGACTGTCGCACTCTAATTCAGCGGCTGTAATAGCACATAGCATAGTCTCTGGATCAACATCGTATAGCCCGTCCCATGGGTCTGCAATCATGAAATTACCTTTTTCATCATGACCATATATGACAATACTGTGGGTGCCAATAGTTCCATTTACATCTTCATCTACACTCAACAATTTTGACGTTTGCGGCTCGGGATATTGTTGTCGTCCCTTGGCATGAACTATCGAGGAGCAGATATTTGTATAGACCGGAGCTTTCTCTAACATGGTATAGAGCAGCACTGTCGTAACGTGAGGCTTCACTGACAGATTACCGCCCGAATTAATTAGATCGATGTAGGCCTGAACATACATCTTTGACCAATATTTACCACCTACATTTTGGACATCACGCACTTCCTTGACGCTTTCTAGCTTGTCTAGTAATTCTTGATTGTCCATACCTATCCACGAAAAATCTGTTATGAGAAAATCAAAGGAGGTGAAGTCGACAGCGTATCCTTGCTGGACACACCAATCAGCAAGTTGGGCAGTGAGACTACCGATTGGCTCGCCGCTCTCATCTTTTGCTATAGGAACTTCATTTAGTATCTTCTCGGCTGATGTGTCAACCCCATGGTGGGATAACATCATCGCTAGCGAGGCATAGCCGCAACTAGTTGAAGTAGGCTGGTATTGATGAGTGATTTTGTGCTTAATTGCTTGCATAGAAATACTATACCGTAAATTCTAAGAACCCCCTGGGGGGTTCTGGTATAATCGTCTTGGCTCACAACCATAGAGCAAGTTATAACTGCGATAAAACAAGATCTAGCTTTTTAGTCGCCATTTTTTTTCTTTTTTTCCAGTGCTGCTTTATTACTATCTGTGCTATCAAGTGATTTGATAACTTCATCAAGCTTTTCTTGGATCGCTTCAGTGTCCGCATTTTGTGAGCGTTGAAGTATGAAGATCATTAGGAAGTTAACCAGAAATATTGTCATGTCTATAGCATCAAACCAACCTTGACCGAAACCTGCCACACCCCCGTAAATAAACCATGCTATCAAAGAAAATATAACTGCAGTAAAAACGTAGGGGCTACCAATTTTATCGGCTATGTAAGTTAATACCGCAGACGCATTGTTATAAAAGTTTCTCATAAAAAGATTATACTTCATTTCAAATTGTGTAAGTTAATAAAACCGGGAAGTATCATCAATTATTTGTTACGTAAGAACATACTGCTTTCATAGTATTGTGCTTGGCTCCGGGCATCCGATTACTAAGGTATATTCTTCACGAGCTGCGAGTAAGGCCTCCGGCTTTCCTCGGTCTCGCTCGGATATCGAACCAGCTCATTCCGAGCAATCTGATTAAAATTCAGCATCGGGTCAATGAAAAAACCAGCCTCGAATGAGACTGGCATTTTCATGGCTCACCATACATGTCACGGAACAATCACAGGAGTGGGGGGCACGAGATGAGACAAATGAGACACAAAATGCATGTTTTAGGGCGTGTCTCATTTTAAAGGATTTTAGCTAACAAATTCCAGATCTTGGATCAGGTTTTATAGCTAAAAGCACATTGATTTACCGATGTTTTGTGTCAAAGTGAAACGCGTTGTTCTTGTAATCGACCGTTACCACCGATTCCGACTGGATTGATCCGTCGATGATTCTTTTGGCAAGTTCATTGAGGATGCGCTTTTGAATGACTCGTTTTAGCGGCCGCGCGCCAAATGCCGGATCGTAGCCTTCTTCGGCAAGCGCTTTTTTGGCGCTCTTCGAAAACTCGAGCTTAATGTCTTTTGACTTCTCGACTTCTTCCAGAAATGCCGCGAGTTGCATCTCGATAATATGCTGTATGTCGTTTTTGTCGATGCGATCAAATATGACTATATCATCGATACGGTTTACAAATTCGGGGCGGAAATTGTGACTTAACTCCTGCTGTAGACGGCTCTCCAGACTGCTGAAATTTTTACCGTCCCATTCCTGAATGTACTGCGAACCGATATTGCTGGTCATGATGATGATCGTATTTGAGAAATCAACCGTTCGGCCTTGACCATCCGTCAAGCGGCCGTCATCAAGTACCTGCAATAATACATTAAATACATCCTGGTGAGCTTTTTCAATCTCATCAAGCAGCACAATACTGTACGGGCGACGACGCACTGCTTCGGTGAGTTGACCGCCTTGGTCGTAGCCGATGTATCCTGGCGGCGAACCTATCAGGCGCGACACGGCGTGCCGTTCCATGTATTCGCTCATATCGATACGCGTGATAGCTCGCTCGTCGTCAAATAGCGCGACGGCAAGACTTTTGGCTAACTCGGTTTTACCGACGCCGGTCGGGCCAAGAAAGAGAAACGAGCCAATCGGTCGTCGATAATCGCCAATACCAGCCCGCGAACGGCGAATAGCATTTGCGACCGCTTCAACGGCGCGATTTTGGCCAATCACACGCGTATGCAGGTCATCTTCGAGATGGGCAAGCTTTTGGGTTTCGCTTTCTTTGAGCCGATCAACCGGAACACCCGTCCATCTCGACACCACAGCGGCAATATCATCTGCCGTCACTTCATCGCGGAGCAGGCGCTGGTCGGCCGGTATCATGTTGATTTGGCGCCTGAGCTCGGTGAGATTTTGCTCGATTTCAGGAATCTCACCGTATTTAACACGACTGGCGGTAGAAAGGTCGCTCTCGTTTTCGGCCATTTCGAGTTTGGTTCTGGCTGCTTCGAGTTTTTCACTTTCGGCATTGAACTTGTCTATCAAATTCTTTTCTTTTTGCCATTTCGCATCTAGCTCGTCAGCTTTGGCCTGAATAGTTTTGATTTCTTGCTCGATTTCGGCTTTTCGAGCTTTAGCGCTCTCGCTTTT
The DNA here is from genome assembly GCA_030429935.1 of bacterium. Lineage (GTDB taxonomy): Bacteria > Patescibacteriota > Saccharimonadia > Saccharimonadales > Saccharimonadaceae > SZUA-359. Next base: position 9,350 of record JAUIGH010000023.1, read on the forward strand.
ATCCTTTTTGAGCGCTGTCTGCTCGATCTGCAGCTGCATGATTTTGCGGTTTAACCGATCAAGTTCGATTGGCTTTGAATCAAGCTGCATCTTGAGCGCCGAAGTCGCCTCGTCGATAAGGTCGACTGCTTTGTCAGGCAAAAAACGCTCGGTTATGTAGCGGTCACTAAGCCGTGCTGCCGCAATAATTGCTTCGTCCAGGATTTTTACACCGTGATGGACCTCATATTTTTCTTGCAGTCCACGGAGTATCGCGACAGTATTATCAAAGTCGGGCTCACCCACATAGACAGGCTGCAACCTGCGCTCGAGCGCAGCATCTTTTTCAATGTACTGGCGATATTCTTCTAGTGTTGTGGCGCCGATTAAATGCAGCTTACCGCGCGCCATCATCGGTTTGAGCATATTGGCCGCGTCGACCGCACCTTCAGCCTTGCCAGCCCCAACAAGCGTGTGTATCTCGTCAATGAATAAAATAATTTCTCCAGCAGCTTCTTCAATTTCTTTCAGAACCGACTGTAGGCGCTCTTCAAATTGCCCACGATATCCGGCACCAGCGAGCAGACTACTGATTTCAAGACCCACGACGCGTTTGTTTTTCAAGCTTTGCGGCACATCACCTTTGACGATACGCTGCGCCAAGCCCTCAACAATAGCCGTCTTACCGACACCTGGCTCACCGATCAGCACCGGGTTATTTTTACTCCTGCGAGACAACACCTGCATACATCGACGAATTTCTTCGTCGCGACCGATGACTGGATCAAGCTTGCCGTCGCGCGCAAGCTGCGTAAAATCTTGACCAAATTGTTCGAGTGGTTTTTTCGTATTTTCCTGTGGCTGCATATATCTATACCTCCTATAAGTACTAGTATAGTAAATTAGCACTCTCGACACAAGAGTGCTAATTTAGATGATTCAGTAGTTATCAAAATAACCAGTAGCGTAAATGCTTACTGGGTACACTCTAAAATATGCGCTCTTGGCTCAGTGTGATGGGGAAGTTATAACTAGAATCAAACAGGATGTATAAGAAGTGCGTGCTTGGCTAGTATTATTTTGTAAATGAAAATGAACACCTCGCTTGACAGGACTCGCCTTCATTGTGACTATAGGAAACAATGATAGACTCAAAATCAAGGCTCACTCTAATAACTGCAACGATAATGGCCTTGGTCATGATTGTGGTGTTTTGGATCTTTTCCTCCGGGTGGTCACTCCGCCTGACTTTTGTTCCTGGTGTCATTCTTGCATACATACTTTTTCTACTGACCATAAAAAGAAAGGCTCCCGCACCACAGCGTCTACTGCCGCTTTACCTCATTGCGGTTGCTGTTCAGATGCTGCACTTTGCAGAAGAGTACCTGACGGACTTCTATGCCAAGTTCCCTGCACTATTCGGCGGAGCTGCTTATTCCCCAGAAGTCTTCGTTGCCTTCAATATGAGCGCGTACTTCGCTTTTATCATCGGTGCAGTTTTCATATACAAGAAAACCCGTCCACCAATGATGATTCCTTTATTCTTCATCACATACGGGGTGCTGGGCAACGCCATAACGCATATTATATTTGCAATCTTCGTAGGCGGCTACTTCCCTGGGCTATACACAGCACTCATCTATTGGTTACTTGCACCGTTTCTACTTCGAGAATTATGGAATGGTACTCGTTAGCAGATTTAGATACCAGTGCTACTTGAGGATTGCGGATTTGATAACCATTATGCTCAATAAATACTTTACTGTATCAACCACGCACACATAGACACAAAACAAAAACACCATGACTTTCATCATAGTGCTTATGCTTGGCTCCGGCGGCTGGATTCGAACCAGCGACCTAATCGTTAACAGCGACCCGCTCTACCACTGAGCTACGCCGGAATACCTACCGACGCATTATACTGATGAGCTACCCCTTTGGTCAAGACTTGAGTACGTCGATGACTTTTTTCAGCGTGTCGGCAGATTCGGTGTCTTCACTCGAGCGGAATTCGGCTTCGCGAGTCGCCAGGTATTTTAGGGCCCGTTCGGCGTCGGTCGGTTCGCTGCGGCCGTTTGAGACGACCTGGATCGAGCGGGCCGAGTAGTCGTCACCTTTGCGCAAGTAGCCCTTTGCGATCAGTGCGTCGACGTGGGCCGCCACTGTGCTGACGGATTTATAGCCCAGCGCGCGCATGACTTCGCGGTAGCTCGGGCCGTAACCGTTGCCTTTGATAAAGCCATCGATGAAACTAAGTAGTTCTTGTTGTTTTTTGGTTGCGCGGTCGTGTGCCATGATTATCTCCTGCTAGCAGTATACCAGCCAGCCCCCACCAGACGATCGACACCGTGTCGTCGGCCCAGACCGGCAGGATTATGCCGATCAGCGCCAACCCAATGCCAGCGACGAAGACACCAAGGGCCCACGGGTCAGCCCGTCGCTGCCACAGTCGCCACAACACGATGACAAATATACTAGCGAACAAGACGAGTCCCAACCAGCCAACTTCGTGAGCGATCATCAGATATTGATTTTCGATAATATTAGTCTGGCCGGACAATATCGACGCTGATCCTGAGCTGCCGACACCATCCCCCAGCGGATCTTGTAATACGGCCGCTGTGCCTTCAGTGAGCGAACGCCAATGCTCGTCGTTGGAACTAACTGGACTGCCGCCGACTGGATCTTCATGCAGCAGAACATTTGACACCAGGTAGCTGTCGCGCAACAGAAACAATCCACCCGCACCGACAATCGCCAGACTGGCTAGACTCACCCACAGCCACGGCTTGATCCGCCGGCCATAGCGATACGTCAGAATCAGCATTACGCCGAACGCCAGCGCCACAAACGCACTGCGCGCATGACTGAAATACGTCGCTACCACCGCACCCGCGCCCAATACCATCACGCGCCAATCCCGCCCGCGCGCTGTCAACCAAGCTAACGCAATCACCGCCACGCTGGCGACGTACGCACCATACGGATTTGGTCCACGCAAGGTGCTCTGATAGCGGATGAAGTCGTCATTGCGATCGATCGTATTGTAGGGTCGAATCGTGCTATCACTGTAGCCGAGCACGGCCAAAAAATCCCGCGGCAACGCCAGCTGCAGCAGCCCAAAGCCGACCACGACGCCAGCACCGATCACCGCGATACGCAACAGCACCCGACGATACTGCGGCGCTAGTACGATTAAGATATAGACCAGTGCAAAATACAGCACGTAGCGCAGATCGATCACTAGTCCAGCCAAGCTCGCCTCGAGACCTTGCCACTGCAACAACGCCAAGACATGAAGCAGCGCATAGGCCGAAACCAGCCACACCAACCGATCGCGCACCAGCTCATCCCAACGCCCAGCTCGCGTGACCAGCAGCAACCCGAGCGGCAGCGCCACCAGCATCAGGATTTCTTTCCAGGCTTTGATATACAGCGCATAGTCCGGTGCCAAACTACCGAAAAAGACCTGCAACGGCGCGTGCACAACAATCAGTGCCAAAATCACAATCAGTAGGCCGGCATAGATGGTCATGATGCGAGACATACCCCTAGTATAGCCCGAAAAGTGCTACACTAGTAGGCACGAGTTATGCCGACCAAGAACACCAAATTCTACAGTTTGATTTTGATTCTCGCCGACACGTTGGTGCTGCTGGCGGCATTTACGGTCGCCTACATCATCCGGGTCCAGATCGATAACCGGCCGCTGGTGTCTGACGTATTCGCAATCGATTTTTTGTGGACGGCGCTGACGATTGTGCCGTTTTGGATTGTCATTTTTGGCCTGATCAGCCTATACCAAGCCAACATCTATAATCGCCGCCTGATCGAGTGGGGCCGCATCGCCATCGGCTGTTTTATCGGCATCTTATTTGTGATCGGCTGGGAGTATGTCACTGATGAACATCTATTTCCGGCCCGCTTAGTCGTGGTCTACGTCTTTGTGGCGTCGTTTTTCTTGGTGTTGATTGAGCGTGAAATCATCCGAGCTTTTCGCAGCCTGATGTACCGCTTTGGCCGCGGTGTCAGCCGGGTGCTAGTGATCGGTAATTCTGAAGCGACGCGCGATATTGCGGGATCCATCGCCGAGACCGACAAGACCGGCTACCAAGTTGTCGGTCTCGGCGAT
>JAUIGH010000024.1 GCA_030429935.1 bacterium
ATGATTATATGGGCTTCTCCGCTCATCCGAGTGATGCAAAGACATTTTATACGAGCGGTCATCCTAGTAGTGGTGGCAATATCGGCTTTCAAAAATCAGTTGATGGAGGCAAGACTTGGACAAAAGTGTCAGACGGGTTAAATGGTCCTGTTGATTTTCACGCTATGACAGTAAGTCTAGCCAATCCAGATGTTATATATGGCGTATATCAGGGTCAGCTACAAAGAAGTAATGATGGCGGTATGAACTGGGAGTTTGCTCCTGAAACGCCAATAGGTGTTTATACGCTATCTACTAGCCCAGATGATGAGAGTATTGTGTATGCAGGCTCATCAAGCGGACTGCTTGTTAGTAAAGATAAGGGCGATAATTGGAGTGGTCTAAATCTGGATGGAGCAATTTCAGCAGTAGCCGTTGACGCAAACGATGGTAATAAGATGGTCGCTTATGAGGTAAACACGGGGCTTTTGATGAGTGGTGATAATGGTAAATCGTGGAAAACAGTCGATGACTATAGCAGTGATGTAGTAATGCATATTGCCTACGACCTTCAAGATGGAAATGTTGCATATGCAATAAACCAATCATTAGAGATATACAAATCAACAGACGGTGCAACAACTTGGAGTAAGGTCAGATGAGTAAGTATGTTTGCCCAATGCACCCAGAAGTAACACAGGATAAGTCTGGTATCTGTCCAAAGTGCAAAATGGGATTGGTAAAACAAAAAGAACATAGCAGCCACGAGGACCACGACAAGCACGCTGGTCATTCAGTCTCGATGTTTAAGAATAAATTCTGGCTTTCACTTGCATTGACCATACCTGTCTTAGCCTATTCAGCAAGCATACAAGAATGGTTGAATTTCTCATCGCCTGAGTTTACTGGCTCAGAATACATACCATTTATTTTTAGCACAGCGATTTTCTTTTACGGCGGTTTAGTTTTTATAAAGAGTGCCGTAAGTGAATTAAAAGCAAAGATGCCAGGTATGATGACGCTCATCAGTATGGCGATTGTTACTGCGTATCTGTATAGCGTGGCAACTCAATTCTTTATTACAGGCGACACATTCTTCTGGGAACTAGCGACACTTGTAACAATTATGTTGCTTGGTCATTGGCTAGAAATGTCGGCTATCGCAAAGGCTGAAAACGCACTCGATGCTATATCTGAACTACTTCCTGATGAGGCTGAAAAAATAGTAGATGATAAGCCAAAGACAGTTAAAGTGAGTGAGCTAAGTGTCGGCGATGTTGTTTTAGTTAGACCAGGCTCAAATGTCCCTGTTGACGGCAAGATTGTCGAGGGAAGTTCAAGCGTTAATGAGGCTGCAATCTCTGGCGAAAGTAAACCTGTTACAAAGTCCGTAGGAGACGCCGTTGTAGCAGGCACTATCAATCAAGATGGTTCAATAAAAGTCGAGGTATCTAAGCTGGGCGATGATACGGCTTTAGCAGGCATTATGCGTTTAGTATCAGAAGCTCAAAACTCTAAATCTAAGACACAGGTATTAGCTGATAAGGCAGCGTTTGGATTAACAATCATTGCTCTTGTTGCAGCCGTTGCTACCTTTGTAGTTTGGTTTGTAATAAATGGTGCTGGCTATGCACTGGAACGCTCTGTAACGGTCCTAATTATTGCTTGTCCTCACGCACTTGGGCTAGCGATACCGCTTGTAGTATCTATATCGACAACACTGTCTGCACGAAACGGATTACTAGTACGTAAACGCCTGGCTTTAGAAGCGGCACGCAAGCTCGATATGGTGCTATTTGATAAAACAGGCACGCTAACCAAAGGCGAACACGGTGTAACCGATGTATGGGCGACTAAAGGCTATGAAGAAAAAGAAATAGTTTCTTTAACTGCCTCGTTAGAACAAAGTAGTGAGCACATAGTTGGCAAAGGCATAGTTAAGTATGCTGATGAGCAATCTATAGATACCAAAAAAACATCAGACTTTTCTGCTATTCCTGGCTATGGCGTAAGAGCAAAAATCAGTAAAGAAAAATACTTAGCCGTTAGTTACAGCTACATTAACGAAAACGATTTAACTATTCCAAACGACATTAAAGACAAAGTAAGAGGCTCAGCGAAAGAGGGCAAGACAGAGGTATATCTAGTTAAAAGCGATAAGGTCATAGGAGCAATTGCGCTAGCTGACATTATCCGTGATGAGGCTAAAATGGCTATTAAATCGCTAAAATCTATGAATATACAGACGGCTATGATTACTGGCGATAGCGAAGAAGTAGCTGCATATGTTGCAAAACAATTGGGCTTAGATACTTACTTTGCAGATGTAAAGCCAGAAGATAAAGCCAATGAAGTAAAGAAACAACAGAGGGATGGTAAAAAAGTTGCAATGGTGGGCGATGGCGTTAACGATGCCCCTGCTCTAAGCCAAGCTGATATTGGCGTTGCGATTGGAGCTGGAACAGATGTTGCTATAAAGTCGGCAGATATTATTTTGGTAAAGAGTAACCCTATTGATATGGTCAAAATAGTCAAGCTATCAAAAGCTACATACAAAAAGATGATACAAAACCTTATTTGGGCAGCTGGCTATAATGTGCTTGTAATTCCTTTGGCGGCTGGCGTGCTGTTTAGCGTAGGTATTGTTGTAGCTCCTGCTCTGGGTGCAGCTATTATGTCGGTGTCTACAATTGTAGTTGCCTTGAATGCACAGCTGTTAAGGCGAGCGGACCTAAGTAGTTAGTGGGCTTTATAAAGGACCGTTCAACGGTGCTCTTAAAAGCTCACTAGTCTGTAAGCAGTTCGCCTGATAAATTAAATACTTCTACTAAGTGTTTTAGTTTATAGTCGTTATGTGCGTTGATTGCTGATGTTTGAAATGCGTCAACTATCTTGCACCACATTTACATCGCGACTTGTTCGCGATTTTTATTTTTGCCTGCCATACGAGGACGTAACTGACGATTCTGCTATCATAGAGATAATATGTTCAAAAAACTCATCCAAAACAAACTCGAATCGTACGTCAAACAGTATTTCAAGCAACATCCAGAAGTAAAATTAGTCTTGGTTGTCGGCAGCGTCGGCAAGACGACGACGCGCAATGCCATCGCGAGCGTGTTGTCGCAGCGATATCGAGTGCGTATGGAGCAAGAAAACCACAATACCGAAATCAGCGCACCACTGGCCATACTGGGTATCGAACTGCCCGAGAAGCTTCATAGCCCGCTGGCATGGATAAATGTATTTCAGGCGGCAAAACTGCGTGTATCAGAACCAGCGGATGTCGATGTGATCGTCCAAGAAATCGGTGTCGATCACCCGGGTGAGATGAAGCACTATGGTACGTATCTGCAGGCCGATATCGCCGTGGTGACGTCGGTTGCGCCCGAACATATGGAGTTTTTCAAGACGCTCGATGCCGTTGCCGCTGAAGAACTATCGGTCATGGCATTTGCCACACATACGTTGATCAACCGCGATGACATCGACGACCGCTACGCCGAACTGGTGTCAGACGCTGATTTTAGTACGTATGGCTCAACGGGTTCAGCCGAATATCACATCGAGATGACAGATCTGTCGCCACGCGGTGGGAGTCGCGGCATGGTGACGACACCAGAGTCGGACGAGCCATTCGAAGTCGCAGTGCAGCTGATCGGCGAGCATTCGATGCGGCCAGTGGTGGGCGCGATCGCGACTGGGCTACGGTTGGGTCTGACGCGCGAGCAAGTCATCACTGGTGCAGCCCAGATGCGTCCAGTATATGGTCGGATGAATCCTCTGCGCGGCTTGGATGATTCGACGATCATCGATGACAGTTACAACTCCAGTCCGGCAGCCGCTGAGTCGGCTATGCAGACGCTCTATCGATTTGACACCGAACCGCAACGCATCGCCGTACTAGGCAGTATGAACGAGCTAGGCGACACGTCGGCGGATGAACATCGCAAACTGGGAGAACTATGTAATCCTGATCTACTCGCATGGGTGGTGGTGGTCGGTGAAGACGCGACCAATTACCTAGCTCCTGCGGCTAAAAAACGCGGCTGTCAAGTTCACGTAGCGCGCGACGCCATCGATGCTGGCGAATTCGTCCGTAGTGTTATGGAGCCAGGCTCGGTCATCTTGGTCAAGGGCTCACAGGGCGATGTCTACCTCGAAGAAACCGTCAAGATCCTTTGCGATATCAGCGAGCACGACCAACTGGTCCGGCAGTCGGACAGCTGGCACGCCATCAAAAACCAGCATTTTTCGCGGTTTCGTGACAACTGATTCGCCCCTGTGCTACACTCGGGCCATAGCATAAGCATAAAATCACAAGGATAAGGATGAACGATAATCCATCGAGCGCGCCGTCGGATGCGCCACAACCACAACAAACAGATACTCCACCTGCTACACCGAGTCTCGATCAAGAACCAGCAACAGTCGGTGCAGCGTCGCCGATGGTCCAGCCGGCTACAGTCAGCGGACCATCAGTAACACCGGCGCAATCGCCTCAGACTGGTGAATCGTTGCCAGCGCCTAGTGCGTCGCCACAAAAACCGCGCAAAAAGAAATGGATGGTCGGCGGTATCGTCGCGGCAATTATCGTAGTGCTGTTAGCTGCGGCCGGCAGTGCCTACGCATTTTGGTACCAGAATCTTGAGCGTGTCGTCGGTCAGGCGATGGCTCAACTCATGACAGAGTCAGCTGCGAATACATCGACACTAATTACCTCTGATTCTGAGCTTGCAACAGGATTGATGAATGTCAAATTCAAAGAATTCAGACTCGATGCTGGCGGCGATACAGCAGTGCCGGTCGGAGATATGAATGCCTCGATGACGATCGAGCTCAATGGACGTGATTATACAGTGGGTGGCAAAGCGCGAATCGTCGAAGATCGTTCTGTGTATTTCCAGATTGTTGACCTGAAAGACTTGGTGGCGAAGGTTGCTAGCGATTTCGCTGGTGCAGAATTTGAGATTCCAGCCGACGTCATGACTGAACTCGAAGCCATCCAAAACAAGTGGGTCAAGGTCACCACCGAAGATATGGGCGGTGATGCCGAAACATACACGTGCGTACTCGATGCTTACGAGCGCATTTCATCCAACAAAGAGTTGATGGATGAAAATGCTGAATTGTACGAACAGCACGCATTTGTGACAGTCAAAGAGCAAGTCGAGTCACGCAACGGAAACCTCGGATACAATGTTGAGTTTGATACCGATAAGCTGTCTGAGTATATGCGCGCTTCGGCCGATTCGAAGGCGACTGCAGAGCTCGAAAAATGTGAGGGATATGATAGCGATGAGACACAGCAAGAATTTGAAGGCCAACTAGACAGCGCCAACGCCACCGCGCCAAAGGTCGACATGGTCGTCTGGGTATCTCGATTTGGTCACGAACTTCGGCAAGTCGATTACACCATCACGGCAGAAAACTCGATGAGCGCCGACGATATCGTGTTCCAGGGTCAAACAACGTTTGAATACGGTGAATTCAGCGTTGACGCGCCGGCTGAATCAGTTCCATTCTCGGACTGGCTCGAGACTGTCGATCGCCTCAACACCACGGTCGAAGATGCCTACAACGACGCGTTCATGAACACGCTAGACTCAGACTCGACCGTCCCGATGAACGTTTCTGAAGTTCAAGCTACCTAATGTAGCGATACATGCAAGTAAACAGACCGCACCCTGTCGTCTCGGGGTGCGGTTTGCTATACTATCAGATGATGAAACGATACAATCCGAGCGAAATCGAGCCGAAATGGCAGCAGTTGTGGGCTGATGATAAACGGTACCAAGCTGCCGACACGTCTACTAAGCCGAAATACTACGTAACCGGCATGTTCCCGTACCCATCTGGTGCTGGTATGCACACTGGTCATTTCTTTGAGCATTCGATCGTCGATGCACAGGCGCGTTTTATGCGAGCGCAGGGCAATAACGTCATGTATCCGATGGGCTGGGATGCGTTTGGGCTACCTGCTGAAAACTATGCGATAAAGACAGGTACAGCACCGAAAGATAGCACTAAGACAAACATCGCGAATTTCACTAATCAGCTAAACCGCGTCGGCGCTAGTATCGATTGGAGCCGTGAAATCACCACCAGTGATCCGGAATATTACAAATGGACCCAGTGGGTGTTCACTGAATTTTTCAAACGCGGATTAGCCTATCAAAAAGAGGCGAACCAATGGTGGTGTCCAGTCGACAAGACAGTGCTAGCTAACGAACAAGTTGAAGCCGGTAAATGCTGGCGCTGTGGCAACGAGGTTATAAAAAAATCAATGAAGCAGTGGTTCTTTAAGATCACCGATTATGCTGATGCACTGCTCGAGGAAACGCCGAACCTGGATTGGCCCGAAAAAATCAAGACCGCTCAGACAAATTGGATTGGCAAGAGTCAAGGCGCGGAAATTGACTTTGCGGTCGACGGTCGCGATGAATTACTTACGGTATTTACGACGCGCCCCGACACGATTTTCGGTGCAACATTCATGGTCATCGCACCAGAACATCCACTGATTTCGCAACTGGTTAACGACGACACGAAGGCGACTGTTGATGAGTATGTTGCAAACGCCCTCAAGAAATCTGAGATCGAGCGACAGAGTGAAGGCAAAGAAAAAACCGGCGTGTTTACGGGTAGCTACGCGATCAACCCAGCTAATGGTGAAAAAATCCCAATTTGGATCGCAGATTACGTACTCGGCGGCTATGGTACCGGAGCAATCATGGCCGTGCCCGCGCATGATGAACGTGACTACGAGTTCGCTCAAAAGTTCGAATTGCCAATCATCCAAGTTGTCGCTGCTCATTCGATTGGTAGTGGTCGCGACGCACCGCGTGATGAATTTGAAATGCTGCATCGACCCGTCGTAGATGCGATTATCACCGATGGAGAAGGTAACTTTCTGTTGCAGATTGAAAATGAGCATCATATCCACTTTGTAGGAGGCGGCATTGATGATACAGATGACACGACCGAAGCAGCGCTACGACGTGAAATAATAGAAGAGGTTGGTCTGACAGAAATTATTAGCATTAAACAAGCATCTCCTTTCAGCTCAGGTACATATGGAAGAGAAACAAAGAGCCGAAATCAGAAAGTGTGGGGGACATTTTTCGAAGTTGTAGTCGATCCAAAAATTCAAGTCGATAGTGAAATAGAGCAAGGTCTACATAGTATTGAATGGGTCAAAAAAGAAGATGTGGAGCATAGACTAACTTGGGAGGGGCATCGAGCCGCCTGGAAAAGCTACTTAGCTGGTAGGGTAATTGATACCGAGGTTCGAGAAGGCCTACTGGTAAATTCCGGCGTTTTTGATGGAACGCAAACGTCTGATGCACGTGAACAAGTCGTTGCTTGGCTCGAAGAGCAGGGCGTCGGTCGCGCCAAAACTACTTACAAAATGCGCGACTGGTTGATCAGTCGTCAACGCTACTGGGGTGCACCGATACCGATCATTCACTGCGATGAGCATGGAGCAGTGCCGGTTCCTGAAAATGATTTGCCGGTACTTTTGCCTGAAGTTGATGAGTACGAACCGCGGGGCGAGAGCGTGCTAGCGAGTCAAACTGATTGGGTGAATACGACGTGTCCAGAATGTGGCCAACCCGCCAAGCGCGAAACCGACACGATGGATGGCTATGCGTGTAGTTCGTGGTATTTGCTGCGCTACGCAGATCCAAAAAATGCCAAACAGCCATGGAGCACTGAGCTGGCAAACTATTGGCAGCCTGTCGATATGTACGTCGGTGGAGATCATGCGGTCGCGCATTTGCTCTATGTGCGATTTTGGAACCATGTATTTCACGACATGAACCTGGTGCCGACAAAAGAGCCGGTCAAGAAGTTGGTCTACCATGGACTTATTCAAGCCGAAGACGGCCGCAAGATGAGTAAGTCGCTAGGCAATGTCGTCGATCCACTCGAAGTCATCGATGCGGGCTATGGTGCCGATGCACTGCGGACATTTGAATTATTTCTCGGTCCGATCAACGAAAACAGTAACTGGTCGAGCAAGGGAATCGCTGGCGTGTATCGATTCTTGAATCGCGCCTGGACTCTTACACAAGAGTACCTAGAAGCTGAAAAAACCGACGAGCCGAATGCTGAACTTGTCGCGCTGGAACATCGTACGATCAAAAAAGTAACGACTGACATTCATCGACTGAGCTTTAACACCGCGATCGCGGCGCTGATGGAGTATGTCAACGAACTGTACAAGCTCAAAGTCGACGGGTTTAGCGAGGCATGGCAGCAGCCACTCGAATCGCTGGTTCAGTTGCTTCAGCCATTTGCACCGCATATCTCGGCAGAATTATGGCAGCAGTTGGGGCACAATGATCAGCTGGACTTCGTCGATTGGCCGACATGGGATGAGTCGCTCATCGTGACCGACACAGTGACGATTGTCGTGCAGGTAAATGGTAAAGTCCGCGCCAAGCTAGAGGTCGCGGCTGATGCCAGCGAAGACGACATCAAAGCCCAAGCGCTCGCTGAGGAAAACGTCGCCAAATTCGTCGGAAACAAAAAACCGACCAAAGTGATTTACGTCCCTGGCCGGCTAGTAAGTATCGTTATCTAAGAGTCGTTTGACTCTAACCGTTGGACCGGGATCCCTATTTCTTCGGCTTTGTCACATTCAGGTTCTAGAAGTTCGGTTAGTGCACCTTCCGGCAACATGTCATTCGGAGTCCGTTGATTTAATCGAGCGATGGTTCGCGCTAGATTCGCGACATCGGTAGGTGTCGCATCAACTGGTGCAACTGCTGTTGCGATATCGAGCTGTCCGGTGCCGGCAAAGTCGTCGATGTTGACAACACAAGCAGGTTCACTAGCTGTCTGCGCTGTTTCGCCGCAGCTTTGGACCAATAAAGCTCCAGCAGATAATGTAGCAACAGTTCCCAGCCTGACAAGACGAGAGTGTAGTAATGGGGAGCTATCTGAGTGATCAATAGCGTTCAATGGTCGGTTGTGTCGTACTTGGTTGGGTTTATCCATGATTTTACTTTAACATAAAATTAATCTTAAGTCAATATACTTGTTGAAAAACTCTGAGTTTGGATGGCCTCTTGAGAAAAGCATTAAAATTTCGTATAATACACACCAAGTTTTATCATCTGATCCGAAAAAGGAGAGTTTTTTACATGGCACAGCCAAAAAAGCACAGCAGTGCACGCAAAACTGGTCTGCGTCGTAGCCACCTGCGACTCAAGCTAGCGCGCGCCGTCAACGCAAAATCACCGGTCAAAGTCCACACCACGCGTCGTGAAACCGGCAAAAAAACCGCCTCATAAATCAGAGCGCGGATACATCATTCATCACAAATACTAACGAAAGAACCAAACAACGCTATGGCATCAAATCGACACCTAGGCCGAATCGTCGCTCTGCAATCACTCTACGAATACGAAGTTCGCACGAACTCGGGTGATGATGTCGATGTCGAAGCGCTGATCGCACGCAATCTCGAGCGGTACGCATCTGAGATCGAGGACAAAGATTTTGTCGCTGACCTGGTGCGTGGCGTACTTGATACATCGACGAAGCTAGATGAAGCGTTGCAGCCACTCGCGCCAGAGTGGCCGCTGGCCCAAATCGCCCGCGTCGATCACTGTATCTTGCGGCTGAGCTTGTACGAGCTACTGCACCGCAAAGACGCCGTGCCGCCAAAAGTCGCGATCAACGAAGCCGTCGAGCTCGCCAAATCGTTTGGTTCTGATAATTCGAGCAAATTCGTCAACGGCGTCCTGGGCACCGCCTACCGAACCTTGGTCGAAGGAGGATCCGCTGATGGCAAACCAACCGCCGAAAAAGCTGGATAAATTCAAAAAATACTTTGGCGGCCGCAAGTCGTCGATTCAGGAGATTGTTCGTGAACCGACCTCTGGTGGTATCGTCTTTCGCCGCAACGACAAGCAGGAGATCGAAATCCTGCTCATCCAAGATGCTAAAGATCGTTGGACGATCCCAAAAGGCCACATCGAAGAAGGCGAAACTGCCGTGCAGACCGCTCGTCGCGAGATCGGCGAAGAAGCCGGCCTGGCCGACGTCGATATGCTGGGGTGGCTGGGCAAGATTCATTTTCGCTACCGTCGCATCGACAAACTCGTCCTGATGACCACACAAATCTACCTGGTACGCGCCAAAGGTGACACCGACGCCATCCAAAAAGAAGAGTGGATGAATGGCATCAAATGGTTTAGTTTCAACGAAGCGCTGGATCTGATCGAGTACGAGGATATCGGCCGACTGATGCTGTTGGCTCGCAAACGCATCCGCCAGGAGGAGCTGTAGCTATGTCTGGCATGCAAGTCGCGCCGTATCAAGAGTTTGCTCGCACGGCGCTCGGGTTCGAATACGATGATATCGATCTATTGGTGACGGCATTTACGCACCGCAGCTATGTCAACGAGCACAAAAAATCAGTCTCGAATCACAATGAGCGGCTGGAATTCCTGGGTGATGCAGTACTCGAGCTCGCCGTAACGGATTTTTTGTACTCGACCTACGACGAGCCAGAAGGTATATTGACCAGTTGGCGAGCGGCACTGGTGCGCACCGAAAGCATCGCCGATGCCGGTGACAAATTGGGCTATGAGCCATTGATTCGGATGAGCCGCGGCGAGAAAAAAGGTTCGGATCGCGCACGGCAACAAATCCTAGCGAATGCGTTCGAGGCGCTAATCGGGTCGATTTATCTCGAGAAAGGCTACACTGCGGCTGAGGAATTTATCCAAAAACACATCTGCGACAAACTGGAGTCCATCCTGCAAGCCGGCACCTGGCGCGATCCGAAATCGCACCTGCAAGAGGTGTCACAGCGCGTCGACGGCGCTACACCAGTCTACCGCGTCATCAGCGAGGAAGGCCCAGACCATGAAAAGACCTTTACACTGGGGGCGTATGTCAATAACCGTCTGATGGGCCGGGGCACAGGGCACTCTAAACAGTTCGCCCAGCAAGAAGCCGCGCGGGCAGCACTGGACAAATACGCCCGCGAACACGATGCGCGCTAACAGATTGACATCACCGTAAAACTAGCGTACAATCGGATAGAATTAGAAAATACGTGTAAGAGAGAAGCATCTCAGAGAAAAGGAAGAATCGTTTTTATGCTCGCAATTCGTTTGCAACGTCTGGGCCGCAAAGATTACCCAACGTACCGCTTGGCCGTCCAAGAAGCACAGCGCCACCCGTCATCAGGTCGCGTCGTCGCCTACGTCGGTAGCTACAACCCACACACCAAAGAAGTCAACATCCAGACCGAAGCCGCTCAGAAATACCTGGACAACGGTGCGCAGCCAACACCGCGTGTCGTCAAGTTGCTCAAAGATTCTGACGTGAAATTGCCGAAATGGGTCACTGAACACGACAGCAAAAAGTCAAAGACCACCAAAAACGCTGAAAAACTACGCAAAAATCAGCCAAATGAAGAGGTGGAAGAACCAGCAGAAGCGCCAGCTGACGACGCTGCTGAGACACCTGCCGAAGAGGCCTCAGACGACACGGCCGAAGAGTCAAACAACTAATTCAGCACGCCGCATAACGCATCCAGATCACCAGGGTCGACCTCTGGTGATTTTTGCTATGTGCTATACTACACTTGTATACTAACGTGTGACCGAACCCGGCGGGAGGGCCAGTAAATGTCGACAATTGACCAGCAATTCGTAGAATACATCGTAACATCACTCGTAGAACATCCAGATGACGTCGTCGTCGATCGGATCGTCGATGAAAAAGGCGTCCTGTTGACACTGACGGTTAATCCCGAAGATCTCGGACGCGTCATCGGCCGCCGCGGTGCGACCGCACAGAGTTTGCGCACCATGCTGCGGGCACTCGGCATGAAAAATAGCGCTCGCTACAACCTAAAAATCGTCAACAACGACCAGCCAGACGACCAACGTGAAGACACGACGCCTGCTGAGCCAGTGGACGATACTGCACAATCTGACGACGTAGCTGACGAGTCTGTGGACAATTCCGCCGATGAAACTGTGGAAAACGACCAAGAATCCGACGACAACCAGTCAGATTTCGCAAAAAAGTCGCGCCAAGAGCTTGCAGAACTCGACGATCTCGATATATAATCATAATCAGTTCAAACAACTGCGAGAACTACCAAGCTCTATGCGAGCAACCCTTACACACCATAAGAGTTGAGAGCCTTATATGTCTAAAAAATCCGCCTATCTTGGCGGGTTTTTTGGTTGATCATATATCTAAGAAGTCGAATCGCCCGCAGCAGAGCATCGTGTCGGAGCTTGAAGCTCGACGACGAACGATTCGACTGCGGGTGGGTTGTTTGGTAGAGTCTATTCGCAGAGTGCCTCCAAGACCTCCGTGGTGGCGATGGTGTTAGTGGTCTCGACGAGTAGCGCATGATTGCCATCTCCCTTGGGCAGTACCGTGAGGTCAACCTCACATGGCATCGCGGACGGCTGAAGTTCCCAGAAGCTGACCCGCACTTGAAGATTTTGAGTCTGTGCAGCTTGATAGATGGCACTCATCTCATCATGCACATATGCAGCACCAACAAACACCGTAGCTGCAAGCATCAGGATGCCAAAGAGCGAGTAAATGTATTGTCCTCTAACATATCCGAAGGCAATAAGTCCGATGCAAACTAGTGTCAGGCTGATGAGAATGTCCATGTCAGCTTCTTTCTGAGGTGCACTTGTCGCACCTCTTGTGTGTGGATAGATGCGAAAAGCTAGTATTTATATATCACTACTAGACAAAAAAGTCAAGCTAGGCGACAATACAACAGATGAGAAAGTTCCAAGTAATTACTTTATTTCCAGACATGTTTACGGGTGTGTTCGAAAATTCCATGATGTGGAAGGCGCAAAAGGATGGTATTGTGCAGTTGAGCACGATTAACTTGCGTGAATTTGGGCTGGGGCTGCGCAAACAGGTCGATGATACGCCGTATGGTGGTGGTGATGGGATGTTACTTAAACCAGAGCCACTGTTTGCGGCAGTCGAGGCTGCTAAGGCGAATGACCCAGACGCTAAAGTTGTATTGATGACGCCGCGTGGGCAACGATGGAAGCAGGCGCTGGCTCAGCAGTGGTCTGAATCAGGCCATGGCTATATCTTTATCTGTGGCCGCTATGAGGGGTATGACGAACGTATTGTTAGCCTTGTGGATGAGCAAGTGAGTGTGGGCGATTATGTTCTTACTGGTGGGGAACTGCCCGCAATGACAATTATTGATAGTATTGTTCGCCTTATCCCTGGAGTGCTGGGCGGGGCAGAGAGCGCGGCGATTGAGAGCTTCTCTGATGGCGAAACATTGGAATTTCCACAGTATAC
>JAUIGH010000025.1 GCA_030429935.1 bacterium
ACGTCACCGAGTCGACTATCGAGGTGTACGCAAAAGACATCGGCATATTCGAAAATAGTGGCTACAGCATGTTGGCGTCGCAGCTGCTGAGCACATCGGTGCAGAGCGAAGTCAGCGAAGTAGACATCGCTGTCCTAACCGGTAGCGTCCAGTACGACACCACACTGTACAGCGACGGAGAAGAAACCGATCCGATCATGGAAATGATCGCTCCGGGTGTGTTCTTGGTCGTGTTCTTTATGCTGATTGGATTTTTTGGCAACCAGATGTTGACCAGCACCACTGAAGAAAAAGAAAACCGCGTCATAGAGATGCTACTGACGACAGTCGAAGCTAGGACGCTGATCGTCGGCAAGATTTTGTCGTTGTTTTTGCTGGCGCTCATCCAGGGTGTTCTGGTCGTCGCGCCAGTGGTAATCGGCTACTTCTTGTTGCGCGATCAGGCGTCGCTGCCCGACTTTGATCTCGCAGAGATTGTTATCGACTGGGGGCGAATTGCTCTGAGCGCGCTGGTGTTTGTTGCGAGCTTCATATTATTTACTGGCATCTTGGTAACGCTAGGTGCGGCTGTGCCGACCGCCAAAGAGGCCAATAGTTTTTATGGCGTGTTCATGATTATGCTGTTTGGGCCACTATACGCGGCGCCGATGTTTATCAGTTCGCCTGAGTCGCCATTTGTGCAATTTTTGACCTATTTCCCTCTGACCGCACCGATACCGCTGATGCTTCGTAACGCAGTCGGTAATCTAGCGGTCTGGGAAGCTACCATCGCCATCGGCATCATGGCCGTGCTGGCTGTGCTGGTGCTGATGATCGCGGTGCGCGTATTCAAATACGGCGCCCTCGAATATAGCCGCACCCTGTCGATGAGTGAAATCCTCAAGCCGCGGAAGTAACGATGAACTCGAGGTCAAGAGTATCTACTGCAAGACGTATCGCAGTTATCGGCTGCCCTGGAGCAGGCAAGACGACGATGTCGCAAAAGCTCGCAGAGCGACTCAGTTTGCCGCTCGAACACCTAGATATGTACTACCACGACACAACCGCACCCTACGCACACAACGATAATCGCGAGGCATGGTTGACAAAGATTGAGAGCCTGGTACGCGAGCCAAGTTGGATTATCGAAGGCAACTACAAGTCAACATTTCCGAAGCGGTTTGAGCGAGCTGATGCCATACTATTTTTAGACTTCTCGCGCAGATTGCGCATGTATCGCGTTCTGAAACGTCGTTGGAAATTTCGCAGGAGCAGTCCTTACAAGCGTGCTGGCATGCCAGACGATTGGGAAGAAAAACTCGGCTGGGATTTTCTAAGCATCGTCTGGAATTATCGCAAGCAGCAATACCCAGTCATCGAGAGGATTGCCGATGAAACGGGTTCGCGACACAAGGTACTACGCTTTACCAATCCACGACAGCTAGAACTATTCCTCGATAAGCTTGACGATTCAGCGGCGTTGCCATTATAATGAACTCGTACACATCCGGCCGGCAGGTCGGATTTTTGCATGAAACTAATTGAAAGGATACTATGCAAGATCTCAACATCAAGCAGTTGACGCTCGGTATGCGCACGATTGCCGAAGAAAAAAACTTACCCGAAGACGTCGTCATGGAAGTCATCGAGCAGGCGATTGCTGCTGCTTGGCGCCGTGACAACGGCGAGCGCGACCAAGAAGTCCGCGCCGAACTCAACATCAACGACGGTAGCGCCAATGTCTACGTCGGCCGCGAAGTCGTCGAAGAAGTCGGTTCAGACGCGCACGAAATTAGTTTGGCAGATGCAAAAAAGGTCAAGTCTGATGCCGAACTGGGCGATTTGATCGAAGAAAAACACGAAGTGACAGGCTTTGGCCGTGTGGCTGCGCAGACCGCCAAACAAGTCGTCTTGCAGCGCCTGCGTGAAGCAGAACGCGAAGTCGTGCTCGAGGAATTTGAGGACAAAATCGGCACCGTCGTCAACGGCACCGTCCAACGTGTCGAGTCACGCGTGGTGCGGATCGAACTCGGTAAAGCCGTCGGTATCATCCCGCAGAGTGAGCAAATCCAAGGTGAATATTACTCACCTGGTAGCCGCCTCAAGGTCTACATCAAAGACATCGAGCGCGACAACCGTGGTCCGCAACTTATCTTGAGCCGCGGCAACACTGAGTTCGTCGAGCACTTGTTTAGCCAAGAAGTCCCAGAAATGGAGACCGGTGCAGTCGAGATCAAAGCTATCGCCCGCGAAGCCGGCCGCCGCACGAAACTGGCTGTCGCGAGCACCGTGCCTGGCGTCGACCCGGTCGGTACATTTGTCGGTGGACGTGGCTCGCGCGTCAACGCCGTCATGAGCGAGATCGGCGACCAAGAAAAAATCGACATCGTGCCATACGACGAAAACATCGAAGTTTTCATCCGGAACGCCATCAGCCCAGCTGAGATCACAAAGCTAGAGATTAATGAAGAGGCCAAAACTGCCAAGATCTTCGTCGCCGAAGACCAGCAATCGATCGCCATCGGTCGCGGCGGACAAAACGTCCGACTGGCTGCACGCTTGACGGGCTACGAACTCGACATCGAAACCGCCACCCCCGAAAAAGCACCCGAGAAAAAACCGCGCAAAAACATCGAAGACAGCTTGTTTAGCGCAATCGAAGAATCCGACGAGTAGTCGCTGCATGACGAGGCGTTAGCCGAGCTTCAGAGGGAGAAGGTCTGTGCACGGATGTATTCCGTGCACAGATCAGAGGGGCGATCCCCTCTTTTTTCGTTAGCACTCTCACTTGACGAGTGCTAATTTTTCGCTACAATAGAGTCAGAAATAGCGTATAATTTAGGTGTAGACCATAAGCGCTATGGATCAGGAGGATTGAACAACTGTATGCCAGAAAACTTTGGGGAATTTATCGCTCGATTGACCGACAATGCTCGGACGAGTTTGCAGCACGCCGAAGCCATCGCCCGTGGACAGGGCAGTCCGTATATCGGCACGGAACATCTATTGCTCGGCGTTATGGCGCAGGGGTCATCGGTCGGTGCCAAGCTATTAGCTGATGCCGGCATCACCATTGAGCGCGCAGAGTCTGCGTTGAATTTATCGCCGCAGTCACTAGTAACGACCAGTAGCGGCGCCAAAGCACTATCTGAAACCGCCATGCTGACACTCAAGATGGCCTATGATCAGGCGCGCGGTTTGCATCAAGAATTCCTGGGCACTGAGCACATTCTCTATAGTATCTTGCAGCAAAAGAGCGCTCGCGGCACGGTACTATTACGCGATTTGCACGTCGATATTGAAGAGCTGGTCGATGAGCTAGAGTCATTTTTCGACCGTCAGGGTCATGAGTTACATGAAATCGACACTCAGTCTGGCCGACAGTCCAAACGTCGCCGTGGTGGCGGTGCGCTCGATGTCTACGGCATCGATCTGACTGAGCGCGCGCGCAGTGATCAACTCGATCCAGTGATCGGTCGGGCGCACGAGACGCAGCGGCTGGTAACGATTCTCAGTCGTCGCAGTAAAAACAACCCGGTGCTGATCGGCGAACCTGGCGTTGGCAAGACGGCCATTGTCGAAGGCTTGGCACAGCGTATCGTCAGTGAAGACGTGCCGATGCACCTGCTCGAAGCCCGTGTCATCCAACTCGATTTGGCTGCCATGGTGGCTGGCACCAAATACCGCGGTGAATTCGAGGATCGTCTCATAAAACTGATCGACGAAATCCAGTCTGACGACAAAGTCATTGTCTTTATCGATGAGCTGCATCTGCTGGTTGGCGCAGGCTCGGCCGAGGGTTCGATGGACGCCGCCAACATCTTGAAACCTGCGCTCGCGCGTGGAGAGCTGCGTTTGATTGGTGCGACGACGCTCGATGAATACCGCAAACACATCGAGAAAGATTCGGCACTGGAGCGTCGCTTTCAAACAGTGCTGGTCAACGAACCGAATCTACGCGATACGCTGGCTATCACCAAAGGTCTCAAAAAATACTACGAAGCCCACCACGGCGTCGAGCTGGCCGACGATATCCTGGAGCAAGCGGTGCGCATGTCAGATCGCTATATTTCAGATCGCTTCCGGCCCGACAAAGCCATCGACGTCATCGACGAGGCTGCCGCACTCGCACGGGTCACTGCCAAAGCGCCGCCTCGCAAATTACGTAGTCTAACGCGCGAAATCAAAGACCTGACGGAAAAAATGGAAGACGCCGTGTCGAACCAGGATTACGAACGCGCCGCTCTATACAAGACGTACTTGGCCAAAACCGAAGCCCAAAAAGACGAGCTCGAAGCCGAGCATCACAACGATACGTCAGTCGAACTGACCGAGGCGCACATCGCCAAAGCGATCTCGGTAATGACCGGCATACCAGTCGAAAAAGTCCAAGCGACTGAACTGAAGATGCTGAAAAATCTCGAAAAACGCCTGGCAAAATTCGTCGTCGGTCAAGAGGATGCTGTGCGGGCTGTATCACGTGCCGTCAGGCGCAGCCGTAGCGGCGTAGCTAGCGGCAATCGACCGATAGGTTCGTTTGTGTTCATGGGTCCGACCGGTGTCGGCAAGACCGAACTCGCCCGCGTGCTCGCGCGAGAGGTATTCGGTAGCGACGATGCGTTGATCAAAATCGACATGAGCGAATTTGGCGAAAAACATACCACGTCGCGATTGGTCGGCGCACCAGCTGGCTACGTCGGCTACGAGGACGGTGGCAAACTGACTGATAAAATCCGTCGTCAACCGTATAGCGTCGTGTTATTTGACGAGATCGAAAAGGCCCACCCGGATGTGTTCCAGCTGCTGCTGCAATTGCTCGAGGACGGCACATTGACTGACGCCAGCGGGCGGACGGTCGACTTTTCAAACACCATTGTCATCTTGACCAGCAACTTGGGTAGCAAAGCCATGATGCAAGAATCGCGTCTGGGCTTTAGCGCCGCTAGTCGCAAACATGACAGCCAGCTCGAGCATAAACATCAAGAAAATGCCGCCGCGGCGCGCAAAGAACTCGAACGATTTATGCGACCCGAACTACTCAATCGGTTCGATGCTATCCTGACATTCCGGGCTCTAACTCGTAGCGAAATCCGCAAGATATTGACGCGCTTGCTCGACGATGTGCGCAACCGACTGGTGACGCAAGGCATCGGCCTCGATGTCTCGCCGGCTGCAAAACGGTGGCTGATCGACCGTGGTTTTGATGCCCGACATGGTGCCCGGCCACTACGTCGCGCCATCGAAGACAACATCGAGCACATGGTTGCTGAAGCCATCCTAGACGGGCGGTTAGAACGTGGTGCGACGGCGAAAATTGATGTCGCTCACAAGGAACTGACGCTCGAGGTGGCGCATGAAGCAGTTACTGCGTAGCGGGCTGACATTTGTTTTAGCAATAGCGCTAATCACATTATCACTGACGGTGATCTGGCAGCGACAATTTATCATCGACACGGTTCGCGCGGCGCAGTACACGCCCAGCCCGGCTATCGCGGCTATCGTCGATGATACCTCGATGAGCGATCGCGGTCGGCTGTTGTTTTATGCCAGTCAACCGTCGCTCGAGGACACGCAAGTGTTCAATGATAACTGTGGCAATACCGAGCAAGGTTCGATGGTGCTCGGCTGCTATGTTGGTGGTTCGATTTATATCTATGATGCCGACAATGCCGAAATCGCTGGTATCGAAGAAGCCACAGCGGCGCATGAGATGTTGCATGCCGCCTACGATCGCCTAGGTGCTGGCGAGCGCGAGCAGCTGAATCGTTGGCTCAGTGCACTGGCTGTCTCGCTAGAGGACGATCCGGACTTTACCACGCGGACCCAACCCTACGCGTCGCTATCGGAGCCTGATCGGCTGAATGAGTACCACTCGATATTTTGCACCGAGTACGCCGAATTGCCTGATGAACTCGAAACGTATTGCGGGCGATATTTTGATGATCGGCAGAGGGTCGTCGCATTGTACGCATCGTATGCTGATGTTTTTGCCGAATTGCAGGCCAATGCGGCGGCGCTGGCGGATGAACTCGACACGCTCGCGTCCCGTATCAATCAGCGATCTAAAACCTACACAGCCCAGACCGAGGCGCTCAATCAACAGATCCAAAGTTTTAATGCCAGAGCATCTCGCAGTGGCGGATTTGCCACACAGGCCGAATTCAATGCCGCGCGGGCTGGATTGGTCGCCGAGTCCAATCGACTCAATAGCGAATACCGTGCGATCCAGGGACTGGTGGCGACGTATGAGCAGAAAAAATCTCAATACGACGACGTGGCGGCGCACCTGAGTGATCTGACAAACAGTATCGATAGTCGGTTGGCGCCGGCACCTACGGTACAATAGGTATATGGCCAAATCAAAAACATCTTTCGTCTGCCAGCATTGCGGCGCGACCTACCCAAAATGGACCGGCAAATGCGAAAACTGCGGCGAATGGAATTCGCTGGTCGAGCAGGCGGTTGAATCTGGCAAGTCTGCTGTAGCACGAGCCGGCAGTAGCGGGCGCGTGTTGAGCGCTCAAACCATGAATGATATCGCGGCAGATGATCAAGTCACGCGGCTAGCGACTGGGTTTGGTGACCTCGATACCGTGCTGGGTGGCGGTGTACTGCCAGGTGGCGTATTGTTGCTAGCTGGGCAGCCCGGTATCGGTAAAAGCACGCTGCTATTGCAGATGGCGGCGCATATCGCCGAATCTCAGCCGGTGTTGTACGCTAGTGGTGAAGAATCAGCCTCGCAAGTAAAACTCCGCGCCACGCGGCTGGGTGCTGACACCAGCGCGGCGCTGGAATTTGTCGCCAGCACCAGTGCCGATGACATCGCGGCCACGATCCGCGCCAGTAAGCACAAGCTGGTCATCATCGACTCAATCCAGACGCTCAGCCTGGCAGACATCACGTCGGCACCTGGCACCGTCAGTCAAATCACCAATTCATCAAACGTCATCATCCGCGCTGCTAAAGAATCCGGTGCGGCGGTTATACTGGTCGGTCATGTCACTAAAGAAGGCTCGATCGCTGGTCCAAAAGTTCTCGAGCACCTGGTCGATGTCGTGTTGCAGTTCGAAGGTGATCGCTACGGTGGATTCAAGGTCGTCCGGGCAATCAAAAACCGCTACGGCGCGACGTCAGAGGCCGCCATATTCGAGATGGTCGAATCAGGCCTAGAGCTAGTCAAAAATCCATCTGCTGCGCTGCTAGCGGAGCGTCAAGATGCCGATGGCTCAGTGGTGTTGGCGACGCTGGAAGGCAATAGGCCTATCTTGGTAGAAATCCAAGCGCTTGTCAATACGACCAATTTCGGGTATCCTAAGAGAACAGCTAGTGGGTTCGACCTCAACCGCCTCAACGTGCTGCTCGCTGTACTCGAGCGACGCACAAAACTGCAATTATCAGACAAAGATGTCTACATCAATGTCGTCGGCGGATTGAAACTCGGCGACCCAGCAGCTGATTTGGCCGTCTGCATGGCGGTCGCCAGTGCCAGCGCTGGACGACGATTGGGTGAGGGCGCAGTCGTCTTTGGCGAAGTTGGCTTGGGCGGCGAGGTCCGCAGCGTGCCAGCCGTCGACAAACGCGTAGCCGAAGCCAAAAAGCTGGGCTTTAGCCATGCCATCGCGCCCAAACAGCCCCGTGGCGGGAGCAAAGATTTTATCAAATCGGTGAGTGATCTACGCCAAGCATTGATCGATCACCTCAAACAATCATAACGAGGCAGAAACTATGCCGAACAAAAAGGAAGAACCTATGACAGCAAATGAACTCACGATAATCGGTTTGTTGCTGGTGATTGCGTCGCAGACGACCTACACCAGCTATCGGACCCTAAAAGGCGCCGCTCAAGACGTCAATGACGCTGTGTTCGTCGATACGTCGGTATTGATGGACGGACGCATAGTCGCCATCGCGCAGACGGGATTTATCCCAGGTAAACTCGTTATCCCACGTAGTGTGGTCGGCGAATTGCAATTCCTGGCCGATAACGCCGACAGCGACAAGCGCACCCGTGCCCGCGGTGGCCTAGATGTAGTCAAAGAACTACAGTCGATGGATGGTGTGACCGTCGAGCTGCTCCAAGATGGCAGCAAAGCCGACGAGGGCGTCGATGAACGTCTGCTCAATCTCGCCAAAAAACACGGTGGAAGTATCTGTACGATCGATTTTAATCTGAATAAAGTCGCTCAGGTCGAAGCTATTCGGGTGCTCAATGTCAATGAACTGGCCAAGAATTTGCGCATGAGCTATCTGCCGGGCGACACACTATCGCTTGAACTAACGACGCATGGATCGGATAGTCATCAGGCCGTCGGACATCTGGATGACGGCACGATGGTGGTCGTTGAACAAGCCCGAAAGCTGATCGGCCAGACACGCCAGGTTGAGATTATCCGCAGTCTGCAGACCGCAGCAGGACGCATGATGTTCGCCAAGCTGGCATCGACCGACACCGAGCCGCAACCGACCAAGCAACCGAAGCCGACCAAAAAGCCCGCCAAACGGCAAATTGGCACCAAGCCGAAACCAGAGCGACAGCAATCATCACGTACGCAGAAACCACATCGAAACACACAGGACAAGCCAGCGCCAAAAGCTGCCAAATCTACGAAACGACCAGCTCGGCGTAAGCGCACCAACGAAGATCGACTGATTTCACTAGTCAACGATCAAGATTAGAAACGTGATTATTTCTGAGTGTTTCAGATGGTGCTAGCGGCGCCAACGGCCTCGACCCCTTCAGTCGTCGTCAGCCTGCCAGCTGTCTGACGCGCTGGCTGTGTAGTAGCCTTCGTCACGTAGCTGGACAGTGACGGTGTAATCGTCGTTAGTCCCGGCATCGATCGTACGTGAACCTGAGCCGCCGGCTGAGAACGACGTGACGGTGGAGCCGTTGACTTTGACGGTGATGTTTTCGATACGGAATCGTCCAGCATTGTAGGTTACCACAATATCGTCACCGTCGGCTGAAACACTGACCGATGGTTTGGCGTCGCCACATTTGTGGACGTTGTCTTCTTCGGTTGCATCGTAGCCATCTGGAGCGATGACACGTTTTTTCTCGGTGATTGGGTCTTCATAGGTGATGACCTCGATTTCGATGCGGGCACTGGACGGCGTACAGTCGGTAGCGCGTTTTTTGGATACGCGGTCGAATGTCATTTTATCTTTAGACTGGCCCTGGGACTTGTCGTAGTATGACGGATATAATTCGCCGCCGATCGTCTGGATGCCGGATGGGCGCGTGAACCAGTCGCCGGATTTCCATTTGTCTTCTTTGGCGTATACCTCGGTGTGTGCATACGGCATGACGTCGCCGATGATTTGCGCTGGGATCGATGAGTTGTTGGTAATCAGCAGGCGGTTATCGGAATTACCGAGCCAGACACCCATGGCTAGCGACGGACTGTAGCTCATCGTCCAGATGTCTTTTGCACGGCCGTCACGGTCGGTCGTACCGGTCTTTGTGGCGGTACGCACGCCACCTGGTAGGACAAATCCGTAGCGATTGGTGCCGTACAGGCCGGCGCGCGCATTGTCATCAGCCAAGATGTCCGACACGATGTAAGCGGCTTGTGGATCGAGCACTTTTTTACTGTCGTTGGCGTATTTGGTCAGTGTGTCGCCGTTGCCATCTTTGACTTCGAGGATGCCGGTGTGTGGTTTGTAAACGCCCATGCGCGCTAGGCTAGCAAAGGCATTGACATGGTCGACCATGCGCGTGCCACAGCCGCCGATAGCTGATGACAGGCCAGCTTGTGCTTCTTGGCCGACGGTGCAGTATTGCTTGTCACCGAGATTGCGAATGGTCTCTTTGGTTTCATCGATGCCAGAGATGTGCATGGCTTTGACAGCTGGGACGTTGCGGGACAATCCGAGCGCCAATCGAATGTTAATCGATCCGCGGTACCCACCATCGGCATTGCGCAGCGGGGCACCATAAATACTGTCCATGCTGCGGTCATCAGCTAGTATTGAGCCGCTACCGTAGTTGCGGTTGTTCTCACCCTGGTTGGTGAACAGTTCGGCAAAGACTAGAGGTTTGATCGTCGATCCGGGCTGGATAAATGCGGTCGCAGCGTTGTCTTGCCCGAAGTCTCCGTAGCTAAAGTCGCGGCTGCCCATCAGCGCAACGATTTGACCGGTTTTGACATCTTCGATCACCGAAGCGCCATTGGTGAATCCACCGGCTTCTGGCTGACCGCTGGTGAACATTTTGTTCATCGATTCTTCGAGTTTGTTTTGGATGCGCAAATCCAGGCTGGTGGTGACCGTCAAACCGCCACGACCGACGACAGCTTCACCCAGCTCATCTTGCAGTTGGTCGCGCACCATCAGGACGAAGTGCGGCGCTTTGGCGTTTTCGAACTGATCGCTTTTTGGTTTGAGATCGTTCAGTACGGCGACTTTTTTTGCATCATCAGCTTCTTCTTGGGTGATGTAGCCGACTTCGCGCATGGCATCGAGCGCTTTATGGGTGCGTGCCATCAGGGCTTCGTTACCGGGTGTGTAGTAGGGGTCGTACAAACCAGGTTGGTTCGGGATGGCTGCGAGCATAGCCGATTCCGCTAGGCTGAGTTCTTTGGCTGATTTGCCGAAGTAGACTTGAGCGGCCGATTCGACGCCGTTACGCGGGCCACCGTATGATGATTCGTTGAGGTAGAGTTTGAGGATGTCCTCTTTGGAGTACATGCGCTCGACCTCAAATGCGAGGATGACTTCTTTAATCTTACGCGGGATGCCATCGATGCCGCGTTTGTTGGCTTCTTCGGCCAGATAGACTTGTTTGACCAGCTGCTGGGTTAACGTCGAGCCACCTTGGACTTGGCCACCACGAGCGTTGACGATCGCCGAGCGGATAATGCCGCTAAAACTGACGCCTTCGTGCTCATAAAAATCACGGTCCTCGAGGGCGATGGTGGCTTGTTTCATATATTCGCTGATTTGGTCGTACTCGACGGCGACGCGGTAGTTACCGCCGCCTTTGTCTTCCCAGAGCAGTTGGCCGTTGCGGTCGTAGTACTTCGACACTGTAGTCTGGACTTGGTCGCCGATTTTGTCGGCGCGGATTTCCTCGAGGTCTTTACGGTAGTAGGCAAATACGGCGCCGACGCTCAAAACACCGACCAAAATAGCAACGCCGGTCAGTTTGAGCGCCATCAATGCGCCACGTTTTGAGAACCAGTAGGCAGCGACGCGTTTTGGGTGCAATCGGTAGAAAAATCGCTTGACCGGGTGTTTCGGCAGGCTCGCCAAGTACTCAGCGCGCTTACGTGATGTGCGGTCTTTCTTAGTACGGCGTTTGTGTGTCAAGTTAGCATACACATTGAGCGCCTTGAATTTTTTTGAGCGTCGTTTAACCGCCATAGTTCCCACTGTCTCTCATAAGCAATATTACGATTCATTATAGCACTGTTTCGCCGGATGCAACCTGGATAATTGTCCGTTCTGCTATACTTTTAGCTATGACCAAATTATCCGATGAACTGACTTGGCGCGGCTTTGTCAATCAACACACATTTGAAAACATCGAGGCGGTGAACGAGCCGCGGACGTTTTATTGGGGCGTCGATCCGAGCGCTGATAGTATGCATATCGGCAATCTCGCGCCAGCGATGATGATTCGTCACCTGATGGACCACGGCCACAGAGCTGTATTGCTAGTCGGCGGAGCGACGGGCATGGTCGGTGATCCTGATGGCAAGAAGCAGGAACGAGACCTGTTGTCTATCGATGAAATAGCTGCGAACAAAGCAG
Organism: bacterium; assembly: GCA_030429935.1. Lineage (GTDB taxonomy): Bacteria > Patescibacteriota > Saccharimonadia > Saccharimonadales > Saccharimonadaceae > SZUA-359. The sequence continues at coordinate 11,734 of JAUIGH010000025.1, forward strand.
CCATCGCCAAGCAATACGAATCTATTTTTGCCGGGCATGACTTTGAGGTTGTCGATAATTATGACTGGTTCAAAGATTTTAACTACCTCGACTTTCTGCGTGATGTAGGTAAACATGCGCCGATGACGCAGATGCTGGATCGTGATTTTGTCAAAAGTCGCATTGGCGAGGGTGGCGATGGTATTAGCTATGCCGAGTTTAGCTATTCGTTGATTCAGGGCTACGATTTCCTGCATCTCTTCCGAGAAAGAGGCGCGACTATGCAGGTAGCTGGAGCGGATCAGTGGGGTAACAGCATCGCCGGCGCGCAGCTGATACGTCGCATCGCGGGCGGTGAAGCACATGTCATGACTGCTCCGCTGATCATCAACAAGCAGTCCGGTCGCAAATTTGGCAAGACCGAAGACGGCGCGGTCTGGCTCGACGCAACAAAGACCAGTCCGTACAAGTTTTACCAATTCTGGCTCAATGTCGATGACGAGACGGCCGAAGATTTGATCAAGATTTACACCTTGCTCGACCGCGAGACCATCGAAGCCCTCATAGCCAACCATCGTGAAGCACCGCACCAGCGTGCTTTGCAAAAAACCTTGGCCCATGAAGTCACCGAGTTAGTACACGGCCGAGACCGACTGGAGTCCGTCGAGCGCGTGACGGCCGTGCTGTTCGGCGACTCGGATGTTTCGTCGTTATCTGACGACGACCTCGACGCCCTGGCTGCCGAAATCCCGACAGTCGAAAGCAGCACGGTAATCGAAGCGCTGACGACGAGTGGCGCCGTCACATCCAACGGCGAAGCCCGCCGCGCCATCGCCGGCAACGCTGTATCAGTCAACGGTCAAAAAATTAGCGAAGATCAACCGGTAACAGAGACAAGTTTAGTCAAAAATGGTAAAAACGTTTTTGTACTCGTTCGATATACACCGCGTTAGTTGGTATAATATACATCCAAGTAGAGGAGGGATATGAAAGATTATCAGGCAAATGTTTCTGAAGCGGCGGCCAAAAACATAGCACGTTGGCTCGATGAGCCGAAGTACTCCGAATACAAAACCGAACTAGAGCAGCTGATTGATGATGAAGCGTGGCAAGAGCTCGAGGATGGTTTTTATAAAGTTCTTGAATTCGGCACAGCTGGTCGACGTGGTAAAGTTGGGATCGGATCAGCCCGACTGAACCGAGTAACGATTGGCGAGTCAACCCAGGCCCTCTGTCAATATGCGCTCGATGCCGACGCTGAAGCAGGGAGTAAAGGTCTGGCCGTCGCATGTGACACTCGGAATTCCTCAGATGAACTCAGTCGGTACGTGGCGCAGGTGGCAGCAGCCAACGGCTTCAAAGTTCATATCTTTGATAGCTTTCGTTCAACGCCTGAGCTCAGCTTTGCGGTACGTGATCTCGGTTGCGCTGTCGGCGTTGTCATAACAGCGAGTCACAATCCTCCCGAAGATAACGGCTTTAAAGCCTACTGGAGCGATGGCGCTCAGCTGGTTGCGCCGCACGATAAAGGCGTGCTAGACGCCGCAGAACGCA
>JAUIGH010000026.1 GCA_030429935.1 bacterium
ACGCGGGATGACAAATAGTGCATTGAAAAAATCAGCCTCGATGAGCAATTGCAGCTCTCGCTTGCTCATGTGTTCTTCTGTCTCGAGGATGTCGAGCATCAAGGCGGCGATGGTGCCATCGACGTTAAGGATGAGGTTGCCTTTTTTTGTCGTCGTAATAGCTTCGATCGACCGGGCGTAGTCATAATGCGGGTGGCTATCGAGTCGTTCGGCGTACTGTGACAATGCTGCGACACGTGGGTCGGGCAGGCCGAGTCGATATTTTTTGTGGCCGATGCCGGGGATGTATTTCTTTGCTCGTGCGTACTCTTCTATGTGTTTGGCTGGATCTCTGGATTCATGTACGCCGCTAAACCACTCATTCGCTGCGCCTGATACCGCGCCGCCGAATCGAGGGCCGACCGTCATCAGCCCAGCAGTGAGCGAATCGACGATGCCTTTGCCGGCGCGAGCTGTGACGATGGTGTTCAGCGCACCAGAGACCTGTGGCCCGTGGTCGACTGAGAGCAGGAAAACCGAGCGCAAAAACTCACTGGTCAGCGCAGACTTTGGCGCCCTGCCTAACAGCGCCGCAGCTATTTGCTGTTCAATCGAGCTGTCTTTTTCCCAGTCTTGTAACGAGCGGCCGACGAATTCGTAGCCAGCTGATGACTCTTGGCTGATTGTCGAGCTAAACAGACTCGGGCTTTTCCGCGTCAGTGATCGTGGCTCTGTGGTTGCAGCAGACGGCGGAATATCGGCGATCAATTGTTTGAATTCTTTCATGCTACGAGCGACGGTCGCGCCAGCTTGCTCGAGCGCTGTGCGTTTAGCGCTGGCTGTTTCACTTTTGCTGCCGGCCAATGCTTTGGCGTGACCGAACTGGACTGGAGTTTCAAAGTTTTCGCCGATCACGCCGGCGATATAGGCGATGATTGATTTGGTGATCTCGCCTCGTTCGATGAGATTGACCAATTCGTACTCGTCCGTGCCGCCGAGTTCGCCGTAGTAGACGATATGGGTTGTCGCGTCATCGGCTTGTGCCACCAAAAATGCCTCCATCGGGCGAGTCAGCGGGAAGCGATCGCCGCCGAAACACAGCGCAAAACTGATACTGTGCTGGGTGGCTGCTACCAGTGTTATGATTTCATTTATCATCCCACCGCTAGCAGACAGCACGGCGACAGTGCCCGGTGTGTCCAGCCGCGTGCGCTGGAATAGTCGCGCATCCACGCCGCCAACCACTCCGAGCTTTAGATAACCCGGTACGATTAGTCCTACGCCAGCGGTTCCGGCGATAGTTTTACCGTTCGTTTGGTAGCGTTCATACAGATCGATGGCGTGAATTTCTGGGACATCTTCGGCAAAGATGTGACCACCGAGTGCATCCGGAAATGCGTCAAAAAACGCGACAGTTGCTTGGTGGGCACGCCGTCCAGAATTGACGTTGAACATCCACTCGACTTCACCCAGAGCTTCGCGGGCTTCGGCTGGCGTGGCAAAACATGGAATCAGCGTTTCACTGTCTCCCCAAAAATATTTCTGGAAACGAGAGCCGGCCGTTACAATCCCGACGACCGACGGTACGTCTTTGCCGCAGAGGTAGTCAAAATCCAGCGTCGCTTGCACACCTGGTCGATAATTGCCGAGCGCCAAGATTCGTCCCGGATTTTCGCGAATTTGCTCGAGATTACGCATCGACATACTCCAGTGCTTCGGTGACAACGTCGGTCAGCACCACGTCCGATCCGTGCACGCTGCCGTATAGGTTGTTGTCTCGCAGGTATGTTTCCATCAGTGCCAATCCTTCTGTTTCATTTGGTCCGCCGCGCCTGACATAGACTTTGAATCCGGCCTGCTGCAGCGCCGAAAGCTGTTCGTCAAGCGCGCGGGTGATGCCGCTAAAAGTTTTTCGCACATCGGTAAAGTTTGCCACGCCGCCAGCGATGATTAGAGCTTTTTTGGCTGCGCTCGATGCTAAAGCTTGCTTTAACACTTCAGTGGTGTATAGATAGGTTTCTTCGGTTGTCGGGCCGCCGCTATACTCGCCGTAATTTCCGACTAGCTCGGCTTTGCCGTGGTTGCTAGCCTCGTCGGCGATGGTGATGCTAGCGCCGCCGCCGCTGAGCAGCAACCACAGTGCACCGTCTGGATTGAGCACGCGAAAGCTCAGTGCGGCAGGCGTGTTGTCGTTGAGCTCGGCGATGGATCGTTCTGAACTCGTCGGTGTGTGAGCTTCGACTACGTCATCGTCGCTCCAGCTGGCTAGATATTCACCGGCACTGTCGGCTAGGACTGCGGCGTCGAGCAATAGACAGTCGTCGCCGCGGACGATCAGTGGGTTGATTTCGACGAAGCTGAGGTGTTCGCTGTTCATGATCTCGATAACATGTTGGACAAACGCGCTCGGGAGCGGTACGGATTCTGGGGTATGTTGCTCGACACTGTCGGGGTTTTCCTCGATCTCAACGCCACCGTGATCCGAATACATGATGACGATGCCGTCGCGGGTGCGCTCAAAGCTGATGTAGCGCTCTTCGTTGTCGTCATGCGCCACCATCGGCTCGGCGATGAATCGGCTGAAGCCTGTTTTGGCTAATTCCTGTACGGCTACTGTAGCCTCAGATTTGCTGACGTTCAGTCGGATCAAACCCTGCTTGCCGCGTTTTTTGATACCTTGGTCGACCTTGATGATGTACGACGTCTGTTCATCGAGTTGAGTGATGTTGTCATCGAGCGAGTCGAGTCGGAGGCTGACACCGCTGTAGTCGTCGACCAACAGTGATTTTGCGCAGTGCTCTGAGAGCTTAACTCGAGCCATCGCTATGACTCCCGTTTCTTCTTGTAGACATTGGTCTCACGCTGCTGGTAGCCAGCAGATCGGTATAAGTTATTCGCTGCAATTTTTTCGGGCTCGATGTCAATTCGACAAAGTCGGCCTCATGTTGCCACGCCCAGTCTTCGGCAGCTGCAACCAGGAGCTTGCCGTAACCTTTGCCACGAGCAGCCTCGTTCACAACCACCTCATCGATATGGACCTCGCAGAGATCGAGTTTGAAGATAGCGTTTACGACGACCATGCCCGGGATAGAATCACCCGTATCGACCAGTAGTACGTCACGCATCGGATCGGCAATAATTGTACCAAGGTAGCGCTCGAACGCTTGCTCATTAACGCCATGTGTACGCATGATTTGCAATAGTGACAGGACTGCATCGCGGTCGCTATCGGTTGCAGGTCGAATTGTCGGTTGCATGCTCTCTAGTATATCAGCTGCTATACTCATATACAGTGAAAACACAGTATAACGAAAACGAATTGCAAGATTTTGGTGCGCGGCTGGGTCGAGTATTGGCTGGCGGTGAGGTGCTGGAGCTAGTCGGCGATGTCGGCGCTGGTAAGACCACGCTGAGTAAAGGCATCGCTCGCGGACTCGATATCGCCGAGCCAGTGCAGAGTCCGACGTTCACTATTAGTCGGGTGTATGCGGCCCGAGATGATTTGCGATTGGTGCATTACGATTTTTATCGCCTGAGCGATGCTGGGATCATGCGCGATGAATTAGCTGAATCGATCGACGATGAGCAATCGATCGTCATCTTGGAGTGGGCCGATATCGTCGATGGCGTCTTGCCTGAAGACCGGCTAACCATCCACATAACACCAGTTGATGAAGACACCCGTGAACTATCGCTCGAGGCTGGCGGATCACGCTCGACGAAATTATTGGAGACTATTTCGTGATCGTCCTACTCGATACATCGACCGGCCTATGCCGTCTGACATTGGTCGATGACGCGCGACATGATTATGAGTGGCAGGCTGATCGCACATTGGCGCGTGACGTATTGGCGTATCTGCGTGATCGACTGGCCGAGCACGACGCGACATTTGCAGACATCACCGGTGTCGGCGTGATGCAGGGTCCGGGCAGTTTTACGGGCCTACGTATTGGTTTGACGGTGATGAATACGATCGCGAGCGACCGACAGATCCCGATCGTCGGCGTCGTAGGCGAAAATTGGCGCGATGAGGCATTGCAGCGTCTCGAGTCAGGCGAAAACGACCAGCTGGTCATGCCAGAATACGGCGGTGAAGCCAACATCACCAAGCCACGAAAATAGCGCTGTCGTCTACGCAAAAAACGCGCTATACTAGAACTAGTCCGTGACAATAGAACAGACTATTTACGAATCATTATTAGATACCTCGATCGTCTTTGATACCTAGCTCTGGACGCACTCCAGCGGCGGGACGATCAGAGAAAGGAACCACCATGGAGATAGCAGCCATCGCCGCAGTTGTCGGAGCTGTATTGGGCGTGGGCGGAAAAACCGTCTATGACCAAAAGCAAAACGCTAATGCGAAAGCTAAAGCCGAAAAAGAAGTATCGCGCGCTGAAGAAAAAGCCCAGAAATTGGTCGACAAAGCCAAAGCCGAAGCCGACGAAATCGAACGCGAGCGTCGCAAAGAAATCAAGAAAACCGAAGACCGCTTGGTCGATCGTGAAAGCTCGCTCGACCGCAAACTCGATGATCTCGACAAACGTGCCGAAAAACTACGCGCATCAGAAGACGAGCTGGATTCACTCAAAGATGAGATTCGTGATATCCGTAGCCGCCAGCAAGAAAAACTGGAAAAGATCGCTGGGCTAAAGAAAAAAGACGCCGCCGAAAAATTGATGGCCATGACGGAGCGCGATATCAAAGATGATTTGATGGGCCTCATCGCCAAGCTGCAAAAAGACGCTAGTGATGACGCTGAAGAACAGGCGCAACTGGTGCTCCTCACCGCCATGGAACGCATGAGCAGTGAAGTGACCGCCGAGCGTACCGTCACCGCTGTCAAGTTGACTGATGACGAGATGAAAGGCCGCATCATCGGCAAAGAAGGCCGCAATATCCAGGCGATGCAGCGCGCTACTGGCGTCGACTTTTTGGTCGATGATACGCCAGGTATGGTCGTGCTCAGTAGTTTCGATCCGATTCGCCGTCAGGTTGCGCGGCTAGGTCTGGAGATGCTGATGAAAGACGGCCGCATCCATCCGGGCCGCATCGAAGAAGTCTTTGCTAAAGCCGAAAAACAAATCGACAAAGAAGTCATCCGGGCTGGCGAAGACGCCGCGCGCGAAGTCGGCGTCGTCGGCATACCAAAAGAAATGCTCGAACTGCTCGGTCAGCTCAAATTCCGTACCAGCTATGGCCAAAATGTACTACTCCACAGCACCGAGATGGCGCACATCGCTGGCATGATCGCCGAAGAAGTCGGCGCCAACGTCCGCACCGTCAAGATTGCGACGTTGCTGCATGATGTCGGCAAAGCCGTCACTCACAAAGTCGAAGGCAAGCACCACCACATCGGCGCCGAACTGGCCCGTAAATACGGCATGAAAGACGACATTGTCCACGCCATCGAAGCCCACCACGACGATATCGAAGCTACCACGCCAGAGGCTTTGGTAGTCCGCGTGGTTGACGCCGCCAGTGCTGCTCGTCCGGGCGCACGCAATATCAGTGCCGAAAACTTCGCCGAGCGCATGCGCGATCTCGAAAACGTTGCCACGAGTTTCTCTGGTATCGACAAAGCCTACGCGATTAGCGCCGGCCGTGAAGTTCGCGTCATCGTCCGACCAGAAAAAGTCGATGATTTGTCTGGCATCAAACTGGCCCGCGACATCGCCAACAAGATCGAAAGCACCATGCAATACCCAGGCACGATCAAAGTCAATGTCATCCGGGAGACCCGCGCCATTGAGTTCGCCAAGTAGGTGGCTGAAGTTTGAAGAATTCGTCGCTAGCCAAGAGCGCCGAATCAGCAGTAGTAATGTGCTGATTGAAAACACACGTGGCGAATTACTGGTTGTCAAGTCACGGTATAAACAATACTGGTCACCGCCGGGCGGCATGATCGATGCTGGCGAGTCGCCGCTACAGGCTGCCGTCCGTGAAGTCGCAGAAGAAACTGGCGTCACTATCGACCAAGAGGACCTAGAATTTTTCGCGACGATTTACCGGAGCAATCAAAAAGCCAGTAGCTATTTGTTTGTATTTAGGCTGAAACAGTCGGTTGCCGATGATACGATCGTCGAAATCGAAGCAGGCGAGATTGAGGCCTATGACTGGGTCAGTAAAGCCGATGTACACAGTAAAGAACGTGGCAAGTATAACCGAGCCATAAAAAACTGGGCCAGCAACAGCCCGCAGCCATATCTGGAACATGTGGTAGACTGGAAGTAGATAATTCGAGGGAGGTGTCTGATGGCAGATTTGACCGATTCGAACGTGCGATCGATCGTCCGCGATGAGCTGCGTGACGTCGCGAACACTCTCAAGCATCTCGAACACAGCCTATCGTCACTCGAAGCAAAGTTACATGATTTTCAGCGCTTGATGCACGACGTCCAGGCACTCGATCATAATCTGAAAGACATGCACGCACGCATCAAACACGGCGAAGAAATGAGTCAGTACACCGCTGGCTACGTGGCGATGCGTCTCAAAGAAAAATACGACCGCGAGACATATTAGCTGCGCGGTGCGTCGAGTGGTTGAACGGTGACTTCGCCCATCGGTTCGCCGAATAATACGACGCGACTCTCGCTGGCACCACCGAGTCCGCAGCTGTAGAGCGTCAACCGGTCGCCGACGTCGGCGTTTTCGATTTCAGTCTGGGTTGGCTTGACGTCAAAGGTTTTATTAATCGTGTAGCCATAGCGTTTGCCGTCGTAATCAACGATGATTTCGTCGCCGATGGCGAGTTTTTCGATGTGATAAAACGGTGATTTACGGATAGTTTGCTGTGGTGTCGGTGCTAGTTCGAATCGGTGTGCAGCGATGATAAAATTGCCGCCGGTATCTGGATTGCCGCGTTCTGGGAAGCGCCACTGGGCGCCGTTGTCCAGCGCAACTTCACCTTCGCCGTACTCGATGTCGACGCCAATTTTCGGGATGATGATCCGATTATCGCCGACGGTTGGCTCTTGGAGCGTCTCAGGATCGATCGGCTTGACGCTAAATACTGGCGACGCAGCGGGTGCGGCCACGAGGATCAGTAGGTACGCACCCGCCGCCAACAAAACCAGAGCCGCGGCCAACATGAGTTTTGACCGTACGCTTGTCGATTTTTTGTGTTGTAACGCCAGCATACCTAAGTGGAGTTTAGTATAGCAATTCGGTTATGGCATTACCAGACGTCGCGCGCGCCGATATGCCACAGGCGAGCGAGCGTAGCCTGCAATGTAAACCACAGCAGCGACGAGGCGTAGACGATCAATCCGGCGACGATCACGACGTTTTGTTCCATGCCGAGCGACGGATCGACTGGGACGAATAGCAACGCGGCCGGTATCGTGGCAGCGGTGTATTTGAGCGCCCAAATGAATCGGCTGATGTAGCGACGTTCACGTTTTTTGCTGACTGGCTGCGCGTGGTGATGGAGTTTCGGTGCGACTTTTGTCGCGGTGCTCTTTGTAATCTTATGCCCGACGCGACCGATGCCGCGCGGTACGGCGATGATGGCGTAGAGGATGATAACGATGGCGAACACAATCGAACCGATGATCACCAATTGCTCGACAAATTCTGGCAACACGATTGGGTCGACAGGTTCGCGCGGTTCGGCTGGTTCATTGGGCAAAAACAGCTGCTTGGTCGTCTCGTGTGCCAAGATCGGCATTCCAATCGTAATAATCGTCCATAAATATTGGACTAGCACCGACGAATAGCCGAACGCGCCGAATGTATTGACGAGTGGTTGCTTCATGCCTCTATCATACCACTGGCGTAAACTACTGACATGTTGGTATACTAAGGCGGATAGTACTAGCAGAGGGTCGGGCAGAAGCGGGGGAATACGCATATGGCACAGAATACCAAGGATGAATCAGATACAGACGTCGCGCGGCCGTCACTACTAGCAATTGGCTTGCTGGTCGTTTTGGCGGTTATCGTGCTGGTGTTTGGATTGAGTTTTTATGCAGATGATGGCGAAAGTGACGTTGCCGATACGCAATCGACATCGACCGACGAAGGCGCTGCGGCAAATGACGATGAAGCAGCTGACGATAGCGAGCCGACGAGCGCGTCTGCTGACACGACTGTCGAAGAAACTGATGAATCGTATCAATACGTGGCCGGCAACGGTGAATCATTTACCGCATTGGCTCGTCGCAGTATCGCGGCCACGGATGCGAGCCTATCAACAGCTGAGCGTGTCGCTGCCGAGACGAAACTGGCGCAAGATGCTGATGCAGGTCTACTTGCAGTCGGTGAGGCGGTGCGACTCGATAAATCGACCGTCCAAGCAGCCATCGACTGGGCGTCGAGCCTGAGTGCTGACCAAAAAGCCGCTTGGCAGCCGTACGCCGATCTCGTCGCGTGGTAACGACTACTGCGCTTTATCGATAATCTCGCTTTCGGAGCGCCCCGTTGTCGTTGCCGGTGTTTTCAAAACATTGCGGCGCCAGTTCTTTGCTGATCTTGAACATGTCTTGCATCAGGCAGCTTGGTCGGCCGGCTTCGTCCATGTTGTTGGTCGGCGACAACAGCACCCAGCCGTCGGATAATTTCATCGCAATCATCGTCGGTGGATTGTTGGATTGGACTTGTCCATCGCCGTCACAGCCGTATTTGAGCAGGGCAAATCGATCCTTGACCTCTCTGACGATTTCATATTCGCCCCGTGGATCGCAGCCGGTGTAGTCTTGCTCGAGAAAAGCGATCAAATCAGCTGAATGTTCAGGCTCGCTCGTGACGCGATTTTCGGTCTCGCTAGGTTCATTCTCAGTGATACGAGGCAGGCTTTGTGCAGAGTACTGCAATATGGCTTGGTACTGCGGCATCTCTCCCGTCTCGTCCATATCGCCACCGAGGCAGGCGTCGAATTGACCGTTTTCTATGATCAGAGGCACGCCACCGCCTCCCATGCAATCATCGTAGTTGGCGTATATTTTCTGCGGTAGCTGGCTGGGTGACTGCGATGATAGTTGTTGGATCAGATTGGTGATTTTGACCTGCTGCACGATCAGTATGGCAGCCAACGCCACTACTACCAGGCCGACTAGCCCGAACGTCAGGATGTGCGATGATTTGGGTGATGTAGATGTTGGGTGCGTCTGTTTTTGCATATGTTTCTCCTATAGGCCACACTATACGCTCATGCCGGGTAATTGCACAATAGGATTTACGCGGGTGCTGTGTAGAGGATCAAATAGAAAAACGAGCATCGATGTGCTCGTTTTTCTATGGTCGGGGTGAAAGGACTCGAACCTTCGACCTCACGGTCCCAAACCGCGCGCGCTAGCCAACTGCGCCACACCCCGATAGGTGTTTATAACAGTGGTATTGTAGCAGAGTGAGTAGAGAAATAAAAGCAAATCTGCGATATACTAAGTGTGCATGAAGCAACCACCCTACCCAGCACCAGATTTTACGCTACCGAACCAAGATGGTCAGTCGATTTCGCTGTCAGACTTTGCTGGCTCGTGGCTGGTGCTATATATCTACCCGCGTGACGATACGCCGGGTTGTACTACCGAAGCCTGTAGTATGCGTGATGCGCGCGACGAACTGGCCGAGATGGGCGTCCGAGTAATCGGTCTCAGTAAGGACGACGCAAGCAGCCACGAAGCATTTAAAGCCAAACACAATTTGAATTTCGATTTACTGTCAGACTCTGACGGCTCAGTCATCGACGCCTATGGTGCATGGGGCGCTAAAATGTTCGGCAAACTCGGCATCCAGCGCAAAACATTTATCATCAGCCCCGAGGGCCAAGTCGTCAAAGTCTATGGCCGCGTCACACCAGCCGGACACGGCGAGCAGATCATCGCTGACCTCAAAACGCTCCAGGCTTAACGATACTCGCAGCTTTTTATCGTACCTGGTGCGGGGTCACCAAATACTGAATTTCGACACTGAATGCTTCCTGTCACGTTCGTTTGTGTGACCCAACGTGTGTCGGCGCCATAGCGGACATCTTTTGTGCCGCTAAAGCTACAGGTCTGGTTTTCATCGGCACAGTGCGCCCATGTTGCAGGCTGACCGAGAACATATTCAGTTGTCGCTGGGTCGCCGTTTGCTAGAGTCACGCCGGCGTCGGCGCATGCAGAGTCGATGTCCGCATCGTTGTCTTGGGCTATAGCGGTGGCTGTCGTCTGAAAATAACGGTCACTGTTTGTTAGCTCAACACCGAACCCGGCATCAGTATCACCGACGCAGTAGTTGATCGTCCGATAGGCAGATTCGTTAAATGTGAAGCTGTTAGCCCCCGAGGAAATCTCCGCCAATGATGGCATCGATCCATAGGTTGCTTGGTAGAGTTGTACCTGTTTGAGATTTGTCGCTAGTTCAGATGTGACGGCACTGTTGCGCGCTCTATCTTGGACGCCGCTGTATGTCACGACGCTTATTGCGGCCAAGATGGCGATCACTACGATAACTATAAGTAATTCGACTAGTGTGAAACCGCTCTTGCTTTGTCTCATGCAATCGACTATAGCACAGTGCTAGCGCGGACGCTTGATAGCCACTGCTCGGGCGTGTTCAGCAAAGCGGTCATCGATGACGGTGGGGGTAAAGTCGCCATATCGACGCATCGCGGACTGCTCAATCAGCCAGTCGGCTAGAGCGGGATTTTTCGGCAATAATGAGCCGTGCAAGTAGGTACCAATGACATTGCGGTAGACGGCGCCTTCGGTGTTGTCTTGGCCGTTGTTACCGGCGCCGCGTTGAATCGTGGCCAGTGGCTGGACGTGCTTGCCGAGGTATGTCAGGCCAGAGTGATTTTCATAGCCGACGATAGTGCCAAAGGTATCCGACTGGGTGACGATATTGCCAATCAATCGTTGGTCAGAGCCATGCGTTTCGATGTCGAATAGGCCGATACCGTTCATGGTATCACCGTCTTTGGTCTTGAAAAAATGCCCGAATAGCTGGTACATGCCACAAATCATCAGCATCGGTACGTCGTCATCAGCCAGGTTTTTGAGTCTATCGCCGAGCTGCATCAGGTCATCGTGGATTTTTGATTGGCCGCTGTCTTGGCCACCGCCACCGATGACGAGATCGACATCGTCAGGAAACGTGTCGCCTGGGTTGTAATCAGTGACGCGCACGGTGTAGCCGTGCCATTCTGCGCGTCTGAGCAGCGTCAGCGTGTTGCCCCAATCACCATAGATATTCATATCGCGTGGATAGAGTTGGACGATGTGCAATGTTTTCGGAGATTCGCTCATGCCACTACCTCGACTTGGGTGCGTTTACTGAGTTCACGGCGGATCGCCAACATGGCGGTGTAGGTGCAAAAAATACGCTTTGGAGTAGAGTGATTGCGCGCCAAAAAATCAGACACAGCTGCCGGGATCGCTGTCTCGACGCGACTGACATCGACCAGGTCGTACTGTAATCGCAGTGCCATGTCGTAGGCGCGGATCCCAGTCACCGTGTCGACGCCAGCAGCGCGCAGCGACTCAAACTCGACATCCCACAGCCAGCTCATATCGCGACCATCGGCGTAATTGTCGTTGATAGCGATCATGACGGTCGTATCGGCTGGATCAAATGATGCCAAACTGAGCCGGAAACCGCTGGGGGTTTTGACCAGTACCAGCTCGACCGGGTGTCCATCGATTTCGATCGTCTCACCGCGCCCAAACGCTGGACGAACGTCGCTGAGTGCATTCAGCATGGCAGCTGTCTGGATCTCACTGCCGACGATTAGTCGCACCAGTGCTAGCGCGGCCGCGGCGTTTTGGATGTTGTAGATGCCTTTGAGTTCGAGCGACACAGTGTGTTCGGTATCATCGAAATAAAACGTCGCCTGGTTGCCGTCGATGGCGCGTAGTTCGGTGCGGTCAGCGAATGTATTGTGAGGTGCTGGCGCCGGTTTTGTATCTCGACCGCGCATCTCATCGTCTGATGGAAACTGCTCGTGCAGGTGTTCGCTGACGCCATAACTCCGGATGTCTGGAGCACTGATTGCTTCGGTAAATGTTTGCGATGCGAGCCGTGGATCGTCTTGGTTGATTACGACACCATCTGTGGTTGCCACAGCGATCGTCTGGAGTAATTTTGCAGTGGCATCAATTTCACCGAACCGGTCGAGCTGATCACGCAGGACATTGAGAAACAAACTATAGCGCGGCGGCACCATGCGTACGAAATGCACCGCATGCGCTTCATCGAGCTCGAGTACGGCGATATCGGCATCGAGTTTACCGGATCGATCCACGTCAGCGAGCAGTGCCGCCGCTACTCCGCGCGTAAAATTACTACCAGTGCGATTAGTGAAGACGCGTAGGCCCTGGCTCTCGAGTAGTGCCACGACCATTTTCGTCGTGGTAGTTTTGCCATTGGTGCCGCTGATGACGACCACACCGTGAGGCAACTGGTCGAGTGTGCGTTTCATGAATCCTGGGTCGATCCGCTCGATGATTAGTCCTGGGAGTGCTGAACCGCTACCACCACGCATACGGGCGACGCGTTGGATAGCTTTTCCGGCCAATACTGAATAGCTCATAGACATAGTCTCGATTATAGCGTAAACCGAGGGAATCGCGTACAATACTACTCATGGTAATCGTAGGGCTACTCTCGTGGTGGTATACGATCGGGTGGAAACAGGCAGCCGAACGTACCGCACTCCGCCTGGCGGGGATTTTGGATTATTTTTCGCTGGGATTGTTGGCGCGCAGCTTGTTTGCGCCGTTTCGACAGATCTCTGCCGGCAAGGTCAACGGTCCATTGGCTGTTCAATTGCGAGCCTGGGTCGATCAGCTAATCTCGCGTGTCATCGGCGCGGTGATTCGTAGTATGGTATTGGTGATCGGCGCAGTGACGCTGCTGCTCAGCGTGACGGTTAGTGGCGTGTACTTAGTGCTCTGGGCGCTCGTGCCGCTGTTGCCGGTGATTGGTCTGACACTGATGTTGACAGGATGGATACCGTGGCATCTGTAACATTTCAGTATGACTCGTTGCGGGCCAGCAAAGCGCGTCTGGGCTGGCATCTCAGACATGCTGTCGTGTGGCTCGATGTGTTGGCGTGGCTACTAGTGCTCGGCGGCATCACACTGATCGTCGTTATGGCTTGGTCGCTCGGCTGGCTGGTGATCGGCCTGGCGGCGCTGCCATACATGGTGTCGACCTGGTACCGTAGTGATCTGCGTAATCTGCCACCTGGTCGAGATGTCTCGATCGACAGTTTGCTCGCGGGAG
>JAUIGH010000027.1 GCA_030429935.1 bacterium
CATTTCTGTAGGATAGATTGAACTGTTAACGTGCGAGGAGCGCTTTCGTGCTCGCTATGTCACGCCCATCTCGACCCGCACTAACGGGGAGATACAACTTGCGGGATGCATAGTTGTTAGTGTTAATATAACACTAAGTTATATGCCAAATCAATACTTAATGTTAATTTCACACTAAATCATTTCGATCTAGGTTTTTTTGCAACTAGAAGTGTATTGGTATCTGGCTGATCTTGTGGGACTAACTTCCCATGCATATCCATACGGTACACCTGGGCACAATCGGCAAAGCGATGCTCTATCAACCAAGGATTCTGTATAGCACGTGTCGACGGTACGATGTCAAAGCCAATATCTTGCAGTTTATCGCACCACTGCTGGTGTGAATAAAAGCAAAAACGTTCATGCATTTCGCTCGTCCAACTATCTACATAGTCTTTCTTCGCCAGGAAATCACAGAGATCTGCCCATCTCAATACATAATACTCCTCACCAGCTATGCGCTCGATCCGATCAGTGATGGTGTCATCTTCTGCCTGACGAAAATCTTTACGAAATCGACGATATCGAGTCTCTGTCGATGCTCTAGCCAGAAAATCACGTAAATCATCCCCCCTCAAATCCCAGGCGAGGTTTTGTGGGTTAACGCCGTCATCATTACGAAACTGCACATAGACTAATTCGTCAGGCCGTTCCGGTCCCACCACGTCATAGTTGATGTATACACCGCCTGGTTTCAGCATGTCATATGTGCGTTGCAAGAATCGGTGTAGCTCGTCACGTCCCAAATATGATTCAACTTCGTGCGTTAGCGCCATCGTGATGGCAGTCGCAATCGTATCATCAGCAAATAATTTCGTGCGCATAATATTGCGCTGATGAAAAAACACGTTAACATCACCGAATTCTTCATTTTGCTTACGTTGCTGACATATATCATATAGTGGGCGAGCCACTTCAACTCCATAAAAATCTGACTCATGTAGTCCAGGCTGTTCGCTCAGTAGTTTTATAGTCTGACCAGTAGCACAACCAATATCAACGATTCGTCCAGGCTGAACCGCACTGCTAAAATCTTTCACTTTGCGCCATGCATTTTCTTCAAATGCCTGGCGATACACGCCATAATCACGCGTCACTGTGATATCGCCATCATCTGAATCGATGAGTGGGTCACGAAACACTTCCTGGATCACTTCTGCTAGGCCATAGCGATCATAGTATTGCAGGACCACCGGTGGAATCACATCCTGTAAATGATAGCGCCACTCGCTACCTCGCGCGATCAGCTCCTCAACGACATCCCATGGTCGCTGCACGTTTAATGGCGCATCTAGTTCAGCAGGCGCAATGCTGTACCCCATCTTTTTATACATCGCGATTACAGAAGGTGTTGAACACATCACGATACTGTTGCTGGGCTCTATATTACACAACCCATCCGATTGCACACGGATATCCTCGATCACGTAATGAGCAAATCGCTTCACTCGTTCTCGATTAGTAATCGCGTATACTTGCGATGGAATATCGAGTTGCCATACGGCTGCTTCGACCATTCCCGTGCGTCTATATCCTGGTATCGGATTGCGTTGTGTACCACCGTGATTCGCAGATGTCACCGCCCATACTACTTCTGCTGTTTTGTATGTTTCCAACAGCTTTCGCAAATATTCTACTTGAAATTGGGTGATGATGTGGTGCCTGCCCGGCAGCACGATATAGCGAACATCACCTGGATGAATATGCGTTTTATCCTCGGGCATATCGTTCCAGTCTGTTTATGGTGTATACGGGCGCGATTTTTGCGTATTTGCGCTGTACTGATTGATTCATGGCTTCCGTACTTTATGCATGTTTCTCTAGATACTATACATAAAGTAAACGCTGACTGCGATAGAGTTGTCATTCCAGACTTACATGAGATCTGCCAACGCTACAGTCGTCAAACTGTACGAGACTTTTGTGAGCTTATCGTAATCTTGGATACTCTCCATGTCGTGCGGGATCTCAAACTTTCCATTGTGAGCAAAACTGTACATCGTGGCTGTCATCGAAGCGACGCTATCGGTGTCACCACCTATATTAACTGCTCTATAAACCGCATCGTCAAATGACCCACCCGACAAAAAGACGGCATATGTTATAGCTAGCGTCTCCGGTGCATAAAATCCGTACCTATATCCAGACGAATGGGCGTACGTGCTACGGATAACATCTTCCGTATATGTTTCCATACGCGCACAGACCTCCAGTGAATCAAGCTCTGCTTCCAATCCCCGACCATGTTTGGTTATTGTCTCATGTAACATTTCCACAAATACATCTTTGGTGATTGAAGACCCATGTCTGAGCAGAAAAGATAGCACATCTCCATGAATTTGTGTGCACGCGCGGGCTACGTGACTATCGTGAGTCAAAGAAGTCACCTCGTCATATTGACGATGTCTCTCATCGTCACTCGCACCAGTTGCTATTTGCCAGTATACCAATGGCGCCATTTTCATCAGAACACCATTTCCAGCTCCCTCGTGTTCACCACTATGACGATAACTCGCGCCGTTCAGGAGTCGCTCCATGCTTCGTGCGGTCGATCCACCCCAACCTCGAGCGATAATTTTACCATCGTTGTCCACTGTTTTGATGGATTCGTATGCTTCAATATGCCCGTCTGCAATTTTCGCTATATCGTAGCCCCCTGCTTCTATCAACGATTCAGCCATGACAACACTTAGCTGCGTGTCATCGCTCGTTGAACCCGCTGGCCAATCACCAGCATAAAACGGATTTTCCGCAGGAGCGAGCAGTTGTATAATTCGGCCGTACTTTCGATTGATCTCTGCAGCACTCATCGTTTCGACTGGCAAACCGGCTGCATCGCCATACGCCACAACCGGCAGTAAACCGCGGCCTACTCGTTCTAAACCACTGCGCCTCATCAATTTCCCTCTCTTCATCTACATTATTGCAGTCAACTAGTCGTGCGAAAGTGTTTGCGATTACATGTTTTACACGACTTAATATGTTCTATTATTTGATTGGTTTTCTACGGCAACTATTTTGTCGTTCACTAATCGTGGTGACGCTGCTGCTTGCTTCAACAGATCGGATCCGGTGTAACGACGACGCTCCGAAAGTTCAACCCACGCTCCATCGTCCGGTGATTCCGCTGGGTTGTCAGGGTATATGTAGCGCCGCCAACGAATTTTATCCCGAACATCCGTTGGGTCATCTGGGTTCTGTCGACTGTAATGCAGAACCGTGCAATTTTTCAGGACGTATGACTGATTAGTGTCCAACTCTTCCCACTCTTCTGGAAGCATACGTTCTATTCCATACCGTGCAGCATTAATAAAATCACCGTGTGAAACTATCAACACGTTCCGATCAGCTTGTTCACGGTGAAGCGTGCCTTGGAAATCTCTGAAGCGATCATAGACGTCCGGCATACTTTCCCCGCCATCTAACCGTACATACCATGGGTTTTTACGCTTTTCATCAGCCGTCATTGGAAATTGCGCGCGCTGCTCTGCTCGCGGCATCTTGCCGTAGACTCCCCAGCTACGTTCGACCAATCGATCGTCAACTGTCCATCCTGATAGTGCATTACCTCCGAGATAGGCAGCTGTCTCTCTGGTTCTCACAAACGGCGATAAATACAAACCGTCAAAATACACTGCGATCTCACCCAAATTATGTCGCAGCCATGATCCTGCATTTTTTGCTTGCTCGATGCCTTCATCAGTGAGCCGGTGTTGCCAATCGGGGCGTGCGTGAATCTCTGCAGCCAAAGCATTTGATAGTCCGTGATCATCTTGCTTCTGAACAATGTTAGCCTCAGATTGCCCGTGTCTGACAAATACTAAATTTTTTGGCATCGCCATATTGACTCTCCTTTCACAACGTGGTGTAAAAATCATTATATACATAATTATAAAATTGTAAATAGTGTTGACATTACAATAACTGTGCGGTACAGTGTTTATAGTAAGTGTTATATATACACTTAGTAAGTAAAGGAGTTACTATGTACCAACCAACTAACCACGCAGAACACACTCGCAATGTCCTCGTCGCTGTAGACCCACAGCGTGATTTCATCGACGGGAGCTTAGCAGTCAAAGATGGCGATCAAGTGATTGCCCCACTCAACGATATCGCCCGCGAAGTCCGACACACTGACGGTGCCGTTGTCTTTACCCGTGATTGGCATCCACAAGTGACACCGCATTTTGATCAATGGCCGGTTCATTGTGTGCAAAACACCGAAGGAGCCAGCTACCCTGCCGAACTCGTTGTCGATCCTACTGACGTCATCGTGTCAAAGGGCATGGGTCAAGAAGACGGCTACTCAGGTATGGAGGGTAGCACTGACGACGGAATGACACTCGAACAGATTGTCGAGCCACAGAATCCACACGAACGTGTTCGTATATTCGTCGGCGGTCTGGCTACGGATTTTTGTGTGAAAGCAACAGCACTTGACCTGGCCACCCATTTCGACAATGATCCTCGAGCAACAATTATCTTGATACGTGATGCAATCAGAGCCGTCAACCTGCAACCACAAGATGGTGAAACTGCAATCCAAGCGATGACCGACGCGGGCATCCAAGCGATGACTACTCAGGAAATCAAAGCAGCGTTTTTTGAGAATGAAGGATTGCAACTATGAACGAGCCACGATTGTCAAAAGGTCTCGATTTTTACAAGCCAACGATGAGCCAGCTCGAGTACACGCATCATCCAAATGCTGAAGTAACATTCACACTCAAGAATCGTTCCGAAAATCTACTGAGCGAATATGTAAACCCCGAGCAACTACGCGAACGTCTCGATCAGCACGCCAATGGTTGGCAGCCCGACGAAATCGAATACCTCGCTGGCTTGACCAACCAAGATGGCGGTCCGCGGTTTGGCGAAGCGTACTTACACTTCATACAAACTCACCCATTGCCACCTGTGGATATCGATTACGATGAACGGGGTGACTTAGCTATTCAAACTCGCGGTATATGGCATATGGCAACATTTTGGGAAACTGTTGTGATGAGCGAAATTAACGAACTGTACTTCGAAAACAAACTCGCTAGTGAAGGTATCGACATACGAGACCTCTACCGCGAGGGCGACAGACGACTCGATCAAAAAATTGAAATTCTGAAGCAGCGCCCTGATATCAAATTTTCTGATTTTGGTACGCGACGACGGTTTAGCTACGACTGGCATAGGCACGTGGTCGAACGCTTGGCCGAAGAATGTCCGAATAATTTCGTTGGCACATCCAATGTATACCTGGCAAAAGAATTGGACCTGCAGCCAATCGGCACGTTCGCGCATGAGCTACCTATGGGGTATGCAGCGCTCGCAGATGCTCGCGGCGATAACCCACTGGTCGGTCACAAAGAAATGCTTCGTGACTGGCGATGGCTATACGGCGATGATCTTTCGACAGCCCTGACTGATACATTTACGACCGGTTTTTTCTTTGCAGACTTTTCTGACAAACAAGCAGAGCAATGGAAAGCATTACGACACGACAGCGGTGATCCGACTGCATTTGGCAAAACCGTCATACAATTTTATCGTGATCGCGGTATTGATCCAAGCAATAAAACAATTGTCTTCAGCGATGGCCTCGACATAGATACAATTGTCGAGCTGGCAGATACATTTCAGGGTAGGATCAACACGATGTTCGGATGGGGCACTACTTTAACAAACGACTTGGGTATCCCAGCAAACAACTTCGTCATGAAAGCTACTGAGCTCAATGGCCAACCGACCGTGAAACTCAGTGACACACCAGGCAAACACACTGGTCCTGCAGAATACATTAGCCGCTACCAGCATGAAGTCGAATCTCTGGAACGTGGTATCGGTAGCAATGCCGTAAATCTAGCGAATGCTGCGGTAGCGGTATAATGGAACGCATGTCAGACACACCCGAGCGACTCTACTATCCTGGCGCAAACTACACTGCCGATGCTGTCGTCGTACACGGAGAAAAGGTTTGTTTAATCTTGCGATCAGATACAGGCGAATGGGCACTGCCCGGCGGATTCTGTGACGTAGGAGAAGACAGTCATACAGCTGCTGTTCGTGAAGCAAGCGAAGAAACTGACCTACAAGTTTCGAATGGCACCAAGATTTTTTCCGGCAAAGTGATCGATCACAGAAACACCGAGCACCGCTGGATTGAATCTGACGCCTACTATTTCGAACTTGATCAGACGGCTGAACCAACAGCTGGCGACGATGCCACAGCAGCTCGTTGGTTCGCCTTCGATCAGCTGCCAGACACTCTCCATGGCTCACATCAGACTATGATTACTCAAGCACAGCGCTACCGTGAACTGCGTGACTTGCTGAAAAATACAGAAGTATTACCTGTTCAGCCAGGCCACATGGGATATGATTACACGCTCAACAAAACAGATCGAGGCAGGTACCTATTCTCCAAATCTCACAATCCGAGACACTTTACCGAATCTGAGCGTAGCGATCACTCAAAAACATACTTACTCAAAGAAGCCGAGACGTTGGATCAGCTGCGTCAGCATGGATTTATACATATTCCTGGACACCACCTACTGATCAATGGCACAAATTTGGTCAGCGAAGGTTTGCCGACTGAAGCTGGTTGGCACTGGGCAGCTCCGTCGAATAACACACCTCGCTACATCGAGGACGTAATCGATGCAACAACTTCTCTTCAATCTCTCCCTTTGCTGCAGTCACAAAGCCCCGATCTAGATGCAATCGATTCGTACGAAGCTGATGGCTGGAGGTCTTTCGAAGATCATACATATCAAGCAATCGCAGATCAAGTTACTACTTTACAGCCTCGCTTGCATGATGATACACGGTCTCTTGTACCTGACTTTATAGCTGACCTGCAGGCGCTTCACCGACTTCAATTGCATCCGTCGCGAAACACAACTGTTAACTCACACCATGATTTGCGCCAGAATAATATTGCCTGGCATCCCGATCATGGCGCCAGGATTATTGACTGGAGCTGGTCGAGTCCTGGCACGCCAAAGTCTGATACGACAATGTTCCTAATTGACTTAGAGAAGTCTGGTATCGATACCACTCAATACCTAACAAATTACTTTGACCCTGAGCACGCTCACCGTTTGATTGGGTTTTGGACTGCACAATTACTACAACCGACTCGCTCAATTAATTCGACCGTTCGACTTCACCAGTTGGCATCTGCAATAACTGCATACCGACTACTACTTAACGTATAACCCACCGACTCTGCTATGCGCGCTCGGCAGTAACTTTACGATCAAGCATCGCTAGTGCGAGGAGTATCATTGCCACAAATCCAAGCGCAACTAGCGCTGGTACATAGAACGCCAGTAAACCGACGAGCACGAGTGCCGACGCAGCAAACGCGTGGTAGCGTCGAGTTGAACCCGGTATCGTCCTGATATAGAGCGCGTGCCCGGCCAAAAATAAAATTGGTCCGACTATCAGTGCGGCAACATATGCGACTGAATGGTCGGCAAAAGGCTCAATGATGATCTGCTGATTTGCCACTGCGAGCAACACCAGACCAAACACGATGACGAACACCGAGTTGGCGCCAGCACGACCCTGCACCACAGTGTCTTGCACTCGATCAACCGTGCGCAACGTCTGGGTTCGCGTCGATCCAAAGATAATCGACCAGAGCGCGATCGTCACTAGTAAAGCTAGAGCGCCGACCGCGACTGTATCAGCACGTATTCCAACATCTGCCAGCGTCAACCCGATCGCCAGGATGGTTTCGCCGAGCGCAATCAACAAAAACAACGTGCATCGTTCTAAAAAGTGTGCCGCGTCAAACGGCATTGCGCGCGATTCGAGTGTACGACCCGGCACCGGATGAGCCGTCCACGTTCCGACTAGTTCCAGCACTGCCGCCGCACCCCACCACCACAACCGTGATTCGCTATCGACCATCGCGCCACCAAACCATAGGGGCACACTAGCCAGTGTCCAGATCAACACCCGCTGATAATGTTCACGGTATCGATGGTCTGGCGTATGTACGAGTGTCCAGAGCGTCCGACCAACTTCGATCGCGACAAACCCACCAGCAAACATCCAGGCTGCTGCACCAAATGCTTCGCTGATTGCAGCGTGCATAAACAATCCGATCGCCATGATGATGAGCAGGACTAACGCCGGCTGCGCTCGTTTGTCTCGCACGACCGTAACTGCCCAACTGGTGTGCGTCCAGACCGTCAGTACTGCGACGAGCAATACGGCCGTCTCAGCTGACGTACGCCAATCGAGATGCGCGCTAAGATGGTGTGACAGTTGCAAAAACGCAAACACGAACACCAAATCAAAGAAAAGTTCGACCGGCGCTGCTTCACGTCGTGTTTCATCGGTGTTCACAGAGGTCAGTTCGTCGGCCATAGTATGTCGCAGATCCTACTGTTTGGTACGTGGGTCGGCGGTGTGTTGGTAGATTTTCGGGAACAATGCCGAAGCGTCGGCTGCGATGACGCCGTTTTCGAATGTATGATGGATGCGCTCAGCAGTGTCGGGCATAAATGGAACCAGCATGTCGCCAATTTGATTGAGTGTGGCGACGGCGTGCGCCAAGACTTCTGCCAGATGACTATCGGCTTCTGTGTCGGTGTCACGAGATTTGGCGATCGCCCATGGCTTGACCTGATCGATGTATTGGTTGAGTGAGCGAATCGTTAGCCAGACTTCGTCGAGCGCTTTATCAAACTCGAGATGTTGAATCGCATCGTGATATGGACCCATGTCATGCTCTCCTGTCGGCACGTCACCGAGCACGCCCGCCTGATATTTGCTGACCATTGAGGCCACGCGTTGTACGAGGTTGCCGAGATCGTTCCCGAGTTCATTGTTGTAGGCATTTTCAAATGTCACGTAGCTAAAATCACCATCGCCCTGGGTCGGAATGTGGCGCGCGAAATAGTAGCGAAACGCATCACGGCCGTACTGATCAATCAACTCCATCGGATCGATGACGTTACCGACCGACTTGCTCATTTTGGCACCTTCGACATTGACAAACCCGTGGACAAGCAACGTCTTTGGTAGCGGCAGGTTCAATGCCAGCAACATCGCCGGCCAAATACCAGCGTGAAAACGCAAGATGTCCTTGCCGACAATCTGCACATCGGCTGGCCAGAATTCTTGCCAGGCATCATTGTCCGGATAGCCGAGCACCGTGATGTAGTTTGACAGCGCGTCGAGCCAGACATACATGACTTGGCTGTCATCGCCAGGTACGCTGACTCCCCAGCTCAGGTTTTTGCGCGGGCGCGATATCGAGACATCTTTCAGCCCATCTTTCATCAGTTCGAGGATTTCTTTTTTGCGATACTCAGGTACGATGCGCAGCTTGTCGGATTCTATGGCTTCGCGGACTTGATCGCCCAGCGCGCTCGCTTTGAAATAATAGTTTTCTTCGCTGAGCCGCTGGTATTGCTGATTATGATCTGGGCAGATGCCGTTGTTTTCGGCGGCTTCTTTGTCGGTGACAAAGTTTTCGCAACCCTCGCAGTACCAGCCTTCGTACGTGCCTTTGTAAATGTATGGCTCGAGCTGCTGCCAGATATACTGCACGGCGCCTTTGTGATGACCCTCGGTAGTACGGATAAAGTCAGTGTGAGACGTCCCGAGCGCTGCGAACAAATCTTGGAAATTTTTGTACATCGAATCGACGTAACTTTGCGGATCCGTGTTGTTTTCGCCGGCTTTTTTGGCGACTTTGTTGCCATGCTCGTCGGTGCCAACTTGGTAGCGAACTTCATGTCCATTTTGGCGTTGATAGCGTGCCCAGATGTCAGCCAGCAATTGGTCGAGAGCGGTGCCGATATGCGGCTTGGCGTTTACGTATGGAATAGCAGTCGTGATATAGAATTGTTTTTTCATCTGTTAGTAGTATAGCACCTGAGTGTGCGTCATGTATAATGAAGCCATGCGAAAAAACACAAGCGGTTTCACACTTGTCGAACTTTTGATTGCCATCGTCGTTATCGCTGTATTGGCTTCAATCAGTGTCGTGGCCTATAGCGGTATCCAAGAACGTGCCCGCAATTCACAGCGAGAACATGACGTTAAACTACTCGCCCAAGCCTTAGAAATGTATTACATCGACCACGGCTCGTACCCAATCATCCAAGGAACGTACTATTGGTACGGTACGTACGCTATCGGCGGCAACACAGCTAATACGTTTGTTCCAAATAGTTGGAATGAATTGCAAACTTTGTTATCGCCCTACGTTGATTCGATTGGCGAAGATCCGCTAAAACAACGCGGTCCCTCAGCCATCGGGCACGCCGGACGATACGGCTACGATTACCAAAGCCGACCGAATTCTGAGCGCTGTAACGTACCCCGCCGTAGCGGCCAGACGTACTCGATATTTTACAAACTCGAAGGAACAGACCAGAAACATACCATGGTAGGCACCTGTCCGTACCTAGCACCAAACAGCGAAGTATACAGTAGCTACACAGCGGTTAAGCCGTACTAATTAGAAGAGGCACGGCGCGTTACAAAGCATGCCATCCGGCCCTGCCGTAATGGTTCGTTTTGCTCAATTGCTGCGCGATGTGAATAGAATTGCGTGTCAGTATAGGTGTCGTGTGGCAATACGGTGATGCGGTCTGGATCGACGCCGGCACGCATGAATCGTGTTCGATTGTGGCCGATCGTGTCGATGTAGACACCATCGGATTTCTCGTCGACAAACTCACGCCACTCCTCAGTATCTTTGCTGTCAAAATAATCCAAGCGATCGTGTTCAGCGCGAATGCTCGGACTCATCCAGACATACCAATCGCGTGGATCGCTACCGAGCGCATCGGCGACGTCGATCGTAAATGATTCAATCAAGCCTGCCACGCTGGCATGCCGGCCAAGATGCAGCAACCCAGTCATATTCGTCACCGGATCGTACACCACCGTTGCCACACAATCAGCCACAGGCAGCGTCATCGTACAGTTCGCGTCGGTCGTATACAGCGCGTCAGCAGTAACTTCTTGCCCATGATCATCAGATGAAACCCGAGCGACATCTGTGTAGGTTCGATCTGCGCCATACGTCACAAATAGACGGACTCTGCCAGTGTCGATTCCGTGTCGTGCGAGGAACCGATCGACATTCACGGCATACTGCGTAGAATCATCTACTTGCCCGCCGCCACTAGCCATCGAACCATCTCGCGCCGTGGAAAATAGGACTCTGACATCGAGATGAAATGACACGTCAGTCTTAAAATCTGTCACACCGCGTCCTTTGCCAGTCGCAGCCAATCGTCCAGCGATAGATCTTGGGCGCGTTTGTCTGGATCTATATTAGCGTGTTCCAGCAACTCGACTGCCGCGGGTTTCGATATCGCCAGGCCGGCCGCGATCGAACTGCGCAATTTCTTGCGTTTGTTGACAAAGCCGGCTTTAACGACATGAAATAGTGCTTTTTCGTCCTCGGGACGGACTAATGGCTGCTGGCGTGTGCGGAGTATAACAACCTGTGAATCAACTTTTGGTGGCGGCGTGAAGTATTCGCGCGGCACCTCAACTCCGAGTTCCGTCTGTGCATACAGCTGTGCGCTAATCGCCAGCACACTATAGTCACCAGGTCCAGCGGCGATGCGCTGAGCGACTTCTTTTTGCACCAACAACACTGCGAGGCTCGGTTTGTTGTCAGCTGTCATCAATTTTTCGACAATTTTGCTAGTGATGTAGTACGGAACGTTTGCGACGACTTTGTAGCCAACCGGTAGCGTATGGAGATCGTACTGCAAAATGTCGGCGTGTTCGACAGTGAGATTTGTGCCGGGGAATTGCCCGGGCAATTTGCGCGCCAGCTCTGGGTCGAATTCCACCGCGACTACACGCTCCGCACGCCGCACTAACTCACTCGTCAATGTACCGAGCCCCGGCCCGATTTCGAGCACGGTATCGTCAGGTGTGAGCTCGGCAGCATCGGCGACATCGGACAACGTCGATCGATCTCGCAGCCAGTGTTGTCCGAGTGCTTTGTTTGGCATGTCTTATTGTGGCGGCTTGTTCGACAAACCGAGTTTTTGATAACAACCTGGGTGCTGCGTTGACAGTCCTGCGGTTGCGTTTGCATTCGCTATCACCATAGCATCTTGATCGGCCGGGGCAGCTTGGTGTGGCATCACACCGACGAGATCTGTGCGTCCTGTACGCTGGGCAATAGCGTCCCATGTACCTGGCATGAACTGATATGCTCCATAAAATCCGTTGCCTGTGTTCGTCTGGTAGTTGCCTCCCGTCTCACATGTCCGTAGCGCGAGCAGCCATTCGTTGAGTGAACCGCTGTAGTTATTCTTTGTACCGACAATCACAACCTGCTTTATCGGCTGTTTTGTTACGACTGTTTTTATGGCTTTACGCGAAAATTCTTTGCCATTGCGCATATCGATTTCATACGTCACAGTCTTTTCACCTTTTACTCCAGGAGTTTGAATTTTCTTATACCCAACAGCACGATCAGCGTCTTCGATT
Source organism: bacterium (assembly GCA_030429935.1). Taxonomy (GTDB): domain Bacteria; phylum Patescibacteriota; class Saccharimonadia; order Saccharimonadales; family Saccharimonadaceae; genus SZUA-359. Next base: position 12,529 of record JAUIGH010000027.1, read on the forward strand.
TGTTGCACAGGAAAATCGACTGCTTCATCTTCGGTGACAGTCTGTACGCCGTCGCGCCATAGCTCGAGCGTCATGCCGTCGCGTATGGCGCGGTCTGCTGGCAGCGACAGTGTATCGTTTTCGCCGAGTGTAATCTCGCGCTCATCCAGCAAATCCGCCACAGTCGCTGCGTGCGTATAGACATCGATTTTTTTGCCGTAAAATATAAACTTAACCGCAGCTGCTCGTTCGATCACCATCTGCTCCAACGAACCAGCTAGCAACATGTCACCAGCGTGTTCCATATCAACGCGGTCTTCGTCACGCAGTTCGATGTTGGCCTGTTTGGCGATCTGTTTCGGTGTTTGGTACGGCGTCATGACTTTTTCTTGG
>JAUIGH010000028.1 GCA_030429935.1 bacterium
TCCCGACGTTCACGACGACGCTGGGCGTCGGCCAGCCGATCTCGATCCAGCTGCCCGAGGTGACGCTGCAGCGCGTGCGCACGACGGTCACGATGCCCGACGGCGGCACGATGATGCTCGGCGGCATGCGCCTCGTGGAGCGCCAGAACCTGCGCTCGACGGTGCCGCTGCTCGGATTTGGCAGCTGGTAGCCATCGATGGCTGGTGCTGTCCAGTCGATGCTGTCGCCTATTCGATAATACGCCGAGACGGCTTCATCGATAGCAGCTCGTTCAGCAGGTGTTGGATCCCACATGATGGCTGGATCTGGGATAACCGGCCCTGCTCCTACCAAGTAGTTCATCAATGACCGACCTTCAGCCTGTCCGGTCAGCACGACTTCCGCGCGCAAAGACTGATGTGTGACGGTACGATATTGCAGCCTCAGGCCCGTCGCATTGATCAGGTGGCCACCATACGACACGCCATCATCAGTGTTACCGTCGTTGTCAAAATCCGCGTCATCATCCGAATCGAAAAAAACGAAGTCTGCCAGCCCATGCGGATTTGTTTGATCCTCAAGTATCAGCTGAGCATAGCGGATCGTGTCGTACGCGGCTTGGGCGACGCTCGTATCCGGATGATCCAAACCATCCTCAGAGATCAGGTCAGCGCCGTGCGAGCTCTGTAATGAGAATGCTCCGTGTCCGATCGTGTGCACTGCAGCGGGTATCGAAACTATCGTCAAATTATTACCGATGAACGCGTGGTGATCGAGCACTTCAACTCCGCTACCGAGGTGCAGCGTGGTAATATCGTTGCTGCGAAAACTATCAGCACCGATGTACTCGACGCTATCAGGAATATCAACGGTCGTCAGACGGTTGTACATAAACGCACCGATCGAGCCATCGTCACCGGTATCACGACCGATCGACTGGACGCCGTCCGCAATCGTAATATCAGTCAGCTGATTGTACGCAAACGCGCCGTTATCGATCACTGTGACACTACCTGGTATACTAACGCTCGTTAATTCATTCTCGCTAAAGCTGAAGTATCCGAGTTCAGCCACACCGTCCTCGATCACGACACTTGTCAAGTTATTATTAGCAAACGCGAAGCTTCCAATCGTCGTGACACTCGACGGTATGACAACAGTGTCTAGCGAGTTACCTTCAAATGTTCGGCGCTCGATCGTAGTAACACTCGCTGGAATGGTTACGGACGTCAGTCCTGCTTCGGTAAATGCATACCGTGCGATGCAAAACCCGTCGCTGCACTCGATAGCTGAGCCGATTGTTGTCACACTCACCCCGCCGATTGTGCTCGGGATATCGACATCGCGCGGACAAGCTGGATTAGCGGCGTTGTCAAATTCGTTCTCGTAGTAGGCGGTAATGGTGCCGCTGCCGGCATCAAATCCAAAGCAGCTATCCGGCGGAGTGGTGGCGTGCGCTGAACTAGTAAATACACACGCTGCAGCGAAGATTGCGACAGCAGCACTCAGTAGCGACTTCACCATGCTCCCCTTACTCGGAGCACGACTCCGGCGGCTACAAATGCACTCGCGGCCAACATGGTAAACAGCTGTACGCTTACGCCGGTGTCAGCCAGTTCATCGATCGCTTGCTCTGCCGCCTCGTCCGGCTGCGTGTAGACAATGTCTGCTTCGGTCGTCGTGGCACTGAGGACGTATGTCTGGGTTGGCGGCGTGAGGTAGCCGGCGATGGCAGGTGGTGTGATGGTGACGGTTTGACCGATGCGGTAGTAAGCAGCTAGTGCTTCGTCGATGGCAGCTTGTTCGGCCGGGGTTGGGTTATACGGATTAGCTGGGGCTGGTACGACAGGACCCTGGGAGACGTAATAATTACTCAGGTATATCTGAGGAGATTTCTCTCCGGTAAATTGACGGCTGGTCTGCAGAGATTTATCGCGCTGGTCGACGTAATTAAGGCTGAGACTGGCTGGGTTGATGAGGTGACCGCCAAGTGCATCGTCGACCCCGTTCACATTCGCATCATCACCTAGCCACCATTGCTCGGTCATCACACCATTTTGTAAGCTGTTTGGATTTGAAGATGTCTCGGTATAGATCCGTGTATACCACATACTACCGTAGACTTGCTGCACCTCTGAAGCATCGTCTGAGTACAGGTACGGTGCGCCACTTTCATCCCACTCAATATCTCTCCCCCAGTCATTTTGAAAATAAAACGCATGCCTGTGAAGAGTCGTGACGGAATCGGGAACGGTGACTGAGCGCAATCGATTCGCCGCAAACGCACCATCATCTATCTCGGTCACAGAGCTTGGAATGGTCACCGTCTGCAGATAATTACCGAAGAACACGTCGTTCGCGAGGTATGTTAATGAATTTGACAAACGCAGTGATGTGAGTTTGTTCCAAAGAAACGCATCACGACCAATAGTTGTTACACTATCTGGCACATACAACGACTCAATCTCGCTGTTGAAAAACGCCCTGGCTCCAATATGTGTCAGTGTGGACGGGAGAGATAGTGTCTGCACGCCGCTCGATGAGAATGCAAAATCACCTATCTCAGTCACGCCATCGGGGATTTCAACTGCAGTGAGGTTATTGCTGCTAAATGCGCTCTGTGGAATGGTAGTGAGATTTCCTGATATTTCAACGGTTTCCAACGAATTATGCCCAAAAACAAAACTGCCGATTGAAGCAACGCTGTCTGGGATCGTTACGTGTGTTAGACTATTGCCATAAAACGCTGACTGGCCGATTGACGTCACGGTACTTGGCAGCGTGAGACTCCCTGCTACACCGCTACCGCGAAACGCGTTAGTGCCAATCGTTAGCACTCCAGACGGTATCGTCACTGTAGTCAAACCTTTGTTCTGGAACGCGCCGGTGTAAGCAGTCGGCCCGGTGATCGACACCACATCTTGCCCACTGATCTGTGCTGAAATATCGACATCTGTCGGACAATTGTTCGCTCCACCGACGGTGTAGTTTGTGATGGTCACGCCACCGGCGACAGGTGCGGTCGTAAAGCAGGCGTCTACTGGCGTGGCGGCGCTGACATATTCAGCATTCGCGATGACCGCGACGACTACCCCGATACTGAACCACAGCGCTTTTTTCATGTTTCCTCACGTGTCTGTCTGAACTCGTTGCTTACTAGCTAGTATACGACCAGGCGCTCCAAAGCGCAAGCGGATTGCCTGACTACAAGACAGCGCGGCCGCCGAGGTACGGGCGCAGCACTTCGGGTACACGCACGTCACCACCGGAAGTTTGGTAGTTTTCGATGATAGCTACCATGGCGCGGCCGAGCGCAAATGCTGTCGCGTCATTAGTATGAACCAATTGCAGACCATCGTCAGTACGGACGCGAGTACTGAGTCGGCGAGCTTGATAATCAGTCATGTAGTCCGCCGTATGTGTTTCGCGGTATTTTCCCTGGCCCGGCAGCCAAACCTCCATATCGATACCGCGCGCGTTTGGCTTGCCGATGTCGGCGGTGCATTTTTGCAAGACATGGTACGGCAGTTCGAGTTTAGCGAGCAGCCACTCTTGGATCGCGACAAATAGTAAATGTTCGTTGTAGCTGTCCTCAGCCTTCGTAAAGCTCTCCATCTCGAGCTTGTCGAACTGATGCATACGGATGATGCCTTCCATATCCTTGCCATATGTCCCGGCTTCCTTGCGGAAACTCGTCGCCAGGCCGAGGTAGCGCAGTGGCAGTTGTTCAGACTGAAATGTCTCACCGGCATGCATGCTGCCCAACACATGCTCGGCACTGCCCTGCAGCCAGACTTCTTCACCTTCGATCTTGTAGCGATCGTCGCTTGGCTCGAGCCGATCCATCTGATCATACGGTTCTGTGCGGATCATCAGCGGTGGCAGCACAGGCACAAACGGCCGCGTCGAGATATCTAGTCCAGCACCTTCGGCTATCTCCGCGACAGTGTCCTGGTTTGTCAACGCGTTCATCGTGAACTGGATAATCGCTTGTTGTAGTAGTGCCATATCGCCCATGACATAGGCGAATCGTGCGCCGGCAACTTTGGCTGCGCGTTCTTTGTCGAGCCAGCCTTTGGCTTCGGCGATTTCATAATGATTCTTTGGTTCAAAATCGTAGCTCGGAATATCTCCAACTACTTTGACTTCAACGTTTTCATCTTCGCTCGCGCCGATTGGCACATCATCCCAGGCCATGTTCGGAACTTTTTTGTGCAAGCTCGTAAATGCTTCTTCGGTCTCGCGCAAGTAGCTCTCGCGCTCAGCCAGTTCAATTTTGATTTGCTTGCCGGCGTCGATCAGGTCTTGGCTCGGTTTGCCGCCCTTCATGCTTGCTGCGTTGGCGTTGCGCTTTTCGCGTAGCTCGTCTACCTGCGCCTGCAAACTACGCCGCCCATCATCGAGCTGCAACAGATCATCGATCGAGACATCATAGCCTTTGTTACGAGCGTTGGCTTGAACTTTATCGGGGTTTTCACGGATGTAGCGGATGTCTAACATACTGGTGATTATACCAAAGTATATCCAGATTTCAGCCTAGAACCTACCCACCCCTGTGTTCGTCGACGCATGATAATACCTCGCGATACAAGCTCGCGAACGCTTGCGATGTGCTTGTTTGGAATCCTTCGACTCGTTCGTGCTCCGTAACAATTCTTGGGGTGAGCGTGGTGATGCGAGTGCCTTTATTAAACTTTTGCCACTCATCACCTGTCACCGTCGGCTCGTCCGCTAAATACCCGCTTCCCATATACTCTGTGACTCGCACTCGATCCGATGTTGCTGGATCGCGACGAACTTTTCTGACGACCACATGATAGACACCAGACCCGCTGGGCACATCATATTCGTCGGGCTGGGCTGCATCGATTATTGTATACTGCCAAGCTTCTTGAACGCCATCAGTTCGTTCTGCGTAATTTGGCATGGCCAGGATGCGAATCGTACCAGCAGGCGCGACCAGCAGCTGATCATTCTCATATTGAGACTTCGTGTCTTGCTGCAAGGACCAGGTTTCCCCGTCATATACAATATTTGAGTCTTCGTACTCAATCACAAATCGCTCTGGCGTCTGGTGATCGAGATAATTCGATACAGCTTCACCAATTCTGGCGAAAATTGAAGGTTTACGAGGTGATTTTTCAGGTTTTGGGCGCTCTGACATTAATCAATATTATACTTCATGTAGAGCAATAAGTCAATACTATACTCACTCAGTCCGTAACGCTTCAATCGGATCCAGGCTCGAGGCTTTGCGTGATGGGAACCAGCCAGCGAGCATGGCGATTATTGCGAGTAGTACGATCAGACCTAGGATAGCCAGCGGGTTAAAAACCAACAAGTTGATATTATCAAGCCCTGTCAGTTCCGCTATCCACGGATTGAGGAACAGCCCAGCCAACCACGCTAGCCCTGCGCCGATCAGCCCACCGAGTACTCCGATCCAGGCAGCTTCTAGCTGGAACAATCGGCGGACGTGACGACCGCGCATACCGAGAGCTTTCATCAAGCCGATTTCGCGGGTGCGCTCGAGCACGCTGATGTACTGCGTGTTGATGATACCGAACACCGCCGCGATCAGGGCGATGACGCCAAATCCAACCACGATACCCATGATGATGTTGACGATCGTAAAGAGCGAACCGGTTAGTTCCTCGGCGGTTTGCACGGCCAGGCTGTCATCGATGTCTTGGATCGCTGTTTTGACGTCGTCAGGCGTCGAAGTGTCATCAGCGATGGCCACTATGCCGTAGTAGCGACCTTCCATCTCGGTGCCCTGGTTGATAAAGCTACTCATCTCACGACCACCGGCCGCCGAGATATACATCTCGCCAAACGACAGCGCCAGCGAGCTCGGCTCGAACACCGCCACCACATCGTAGCGGAAATCTTGCGACTGGCCAGAAACTGGATTGGTTACATTGATCAGCAGCTGCAAATCGACAGCGGCGTCAGCGCCGCCCAATTGGTCGGCCAAATCCTTTGAGATGATGACTTCATCATCATTGATGGCGGTGCCTTTTTCGGGCAAATCACCAGCAACTTCGCTGAGCGAGATATCGGGATCGTGCGTCGCGGTACTGACAACCAATCGCTCATCACCACCCTCGAGCTGGATGTAGTTTGGCTGCACCATGTATTCGATATATGTCTCCGCTACACCATCCAGGCCAGCGATCGTATCGACCTGCTCCTGAGAAAGTGTGAACTCACCGATCTCGGTCTGCGCCTCGCCGGCGGTATCCGGGTCATATTCGCTGATCGATTCACCGCCGAACGGTCCGGTCGTTACATCAGATTCTTTAAACACGTTGACGGCATTTGGATTGATGTTACTGGTCAAAAATTCGTCGACGAAATCGCGAGAACCCAAGCCGGCCGCCACAGCCAGCGTGATGGTAAAGGCGCCAACACCAATCGCCATACTGGTCAAGATCGTGCGACCTTTGGCGTTACGCAAACTGCGGCCGGCGCGCTTGATGCTATCGAGATATTTCATGATCGGACTCCTTTGTGGCCAGGTTTGGCTGGTTGCTTCGGACTACTCGATGTGGTGTCCGAGACGACTCGGCCATCGCGCAGCACGATTTGGCGGTCGCAGCGCGCCGCAAGGTCGTCGTCATGTGTCACCACGATCAGGGTCGAGCCAGATTTTTTGTTCAGGCCAAATAGCAAATCTTCGATTTTTTCACCGGTCACCGAGTCCAGATTACCGGTCGGCTCGTCGGCAAATATCACGCTGGGTTTACTGACTATAGCCCGAGCGATCGCCAAACGTTGTTTTTGTCCACCAGACAAGTTTTTGGCTTTTTGATTCGCTTTGTCGTCCAGTCCGACGATCTTGAGTGCTGATTCGATACGCTGTTTGCGCTCTGCTCGCGGCATCTTGGTGATTTCCAGCGGCAACGCGACGTTCTGAGCGCAAGTCTCGTTTGCCTGCACGAAAAAACTCTGAAAGATAAAGCCGATTTTCTCAGAACGAAACGTGTCGAGTTGTTTTTGCTTCATGTCAGCCAGCTTGCGGCCATCGACGCTGACATCACCGCTGGTCGCCCGGTCGAGGCCACTCATGACGTGCATCAGGGTCGATTTGCCCGATCCCGATTTGCCGACGATGGCGACGCTTTCGCCGGTCGCGATGGTTAGATTGATGTCTTCGAGCGCCGTAAAGGTATTCTTCTTTTTGCCGTACACCTTGCCCAGATTGTTCACTTCAATCATGTTTCGTTCTCATACTCCCCTATGTTTACGTATAGTTTCTACTGTACCATTTATGCGCTTCGCCGGCAGCCAATATCAGCACAAAACCGAGCAGAGACGGCCACAGCAGATCGCCGAGCGCGACCGGCACGACATACATGACGTCCGCCAGCGGACCAAACAGCACGATCAGCTGCAAGATGACGGCGATGGCAAAGCCGACCACAAACGCCCAGTTCGGCGTGCGCAGCCGGGTGACAAATGAGCTCAGCTCGCTGCGGGCGTTGATAGCATTCGCCCACTGCACCACGACGAGCACCGTGAAAGCGATCGTCCGCGCGTAATCCAGCGAGTGATCCTGCAAGTAGTACCAAAACACCGTCACGGTCAGCGCTGCCATGATCACCGCCAGGATGATAAAGCGCTCGACCAAATGCCGATCGAGCAGACCGACTTTTGCGCCGCGTGGCGGGCGTTTCATGACGTCGTCTTCGGCTGGCTCGAGGCCGAGCGGGATGTCAAATGCCGTGTCGGTCACCAGGTTGATCCAGAGGATTTGCACCGCCACCACTGGCAGCGGCAATCCGACGATCAACGCGATAATAAATACCAAGACTTCACCCAGACTGGTCGTCAGCATGTGGTAGACCATGCGCCGGATATTGTCGAATATGACGCGCCCGCCCTGGACGCCGCGCACCACCGAGCTAAAGTTGTCATCCAGCAGCACGATATCACCAGCTTCTTTGGCGATCTGCGAGCCTGAACCCATGGCGATGCCCAGGTGAGCGTTAGTCAGAGCCGGCACGTCGTTGACACCGTCACCAGTCATGGCAGTGATGTCGTCGCGTTTTAATATGCCGAGGATGCGGTGTTTGGCTTCGGGTACCACCCGGGCAAAAACGCGGATGTCGCCGACGGTATCACGCAGGTCTTCTTGGCTCATCTGATCGATGTCGCGGCAATCTAGCACCTGTTCGCGGCGTTCAACCAGCCCGAGTTCTTTGCCGATTGCATAGGCTGTCTCGGCATGATCGCCGGTGATCATACGGACGGTGATGCCGGCTGCTCGAGCTTGACGAATCGCCTGGGTGGCTTCTGGTCGCAGCTCGTCGGCGACGGCGAGTAATGCCATAAATTCCATCGTCTGAGAATCCAGGTCAGCCAGGGTCTCGGGCAGTTTACGTTCGTGTCGTACTCGCGCCAAGCCGATGACACGGTAGCCCATGCCCGTCAGGTGGTGCAAAGCTTTTTCGGCCGCCTGCTTGTCCGATGATTTCCAGTCGCTGCGAGCGATCAGCTTTTCCGGCGCACCTTTGACGACGGTCTCGAATTGCTCGCCGATCTCCCAGGTATTGCCACTCATCGCCAGCGCTTGGTCGAACGGATGGCTGGCTTCGAGGGTGCGACCTTATGGTGTGGTCAATTTGTGGCTGTGCACAAATTCGTTGAGCGCCGTGTCCAGTGGATCAGCCGTCGATTGGCTGCGATTGGTCGCCAATTGCGCGATACGAGCGACGGCGATTTCGTCGTTGGTATCGCCCGGCTGCCACACTTCCTGAACACGTAATTTGTTCTGTGTCAATGTGCCGGTCTTGTCGGTGGCGATCGTCGTGATAACGCCGATGGTTTCGACAGCTTTCATGCTGCGCGCCAAGGCTTTGTGCCGCGCCATCCGTCGCATGCCGAGCACCATGACCACGGTGATTGCCACCGGTAGTCCCTCGGGCACGGCCGACACCGCCATCGCCATCACAAAGCGCAGTGCCTCGAGCAGCTCGATCCCCCGCCACAGCTCGAGCGCCAGCACGATGACGGTGACGATAGCGATACCGATAATCAGTTTTTGGATCAGGTCGTCAATTTTCTTTTGGGTCGGCGACCGCTCCAGCTCTGATGTCGCTAGATCGGCTAATTTACCGTACTCGGTTTGATTGGCAGTCGCTGTGACGACGGCTGTCGCCGTGCCGCCGACGATGAACGAACCCTGGAACAACATGCTGGTCTGCTCATACACCGGATGCTCACCCTGCAACGCATGGACATGCTTGGAAATCGGCAATGATTCGCCGGTCAGCATGGCTTCGTCGGCCCGCACGTTATCGGCGTGGATGATGCGCAGATCGGCCGGGACTTTTTCGCCCTCACCCAAGCTCACCACATCGCCGACCACCAGTTGCTCGACTGGTAATTCCTGCGTGTCGCCGTCGCGGTAGACGTGCACCGATTCTTCGCTGGTCTGTCTGAGCGCCCGCAGCACTCGCTCGGTCGAGTAACTTTGCACATAGTAGATCGTGGCGCTGATGGCGATGATGGCACCGATGATGATTGCGTCGAGCGCGTGACCAGTGACGATGCTCAGGATCGCCGCCAGTAACAGCACGCCGACAAAGACATTGGCAAACGGCTCGATCAGCTTTTTCCAGAGCGGCTCAGACGTCACTTTGAGCTGATTTGGCCCATCACGCTCCAGCCGGGCTCGAGCCTCGGCACTAGACAACCCAGCGTCTGTCGTCTCGAGCTGCTCGAGCGTATGAGCAACCGTTTTGTGATACCACCCTGTCATTGAGATTTAGTATAGCAGACTACGTCGCCGATACGACACCGCTCGACACCAAGCTGATGATGATGCAGCCGATGACGATGCGGTACCAGACGAAGAGCGTGAAATCATTGCGTGAGATAAATTTGAGCAGCCAGGCGATCGATAGATAGCCGACGACGAATGACACCGCTGTGGCCAGCAGCGTCGGGCCCCAGCCGATGGCGCTGGTGCCGACGTCGTCGTATTTGGTGACGGCCTGCAAGACACCAGCCGCCACCAGTGCCGGAATACCGAGAAAAAAGCTCAGCCGCGTAACCGTCACGCGATCAAATCCAGCGAATAGCCCGGCCGCCATGGTCGCACCACTACGCGACACGCCCGGGATCAGCGCCAGACATTGCACGCTACCAATCATCAAGGTATCGCGCCAGGTCACCTCATCTTCACCGCGCTTTCCGGTACTTTTGCGATCAGCGTACCACAGCACCCCACTCCATAGAATCAGCGCGCCAGCCACCCACCACAGACTGCGCAGCGTCGTCTCGATAACATCTTGAAACAGCAACCCGACGATCGCGATCGGCACTGAGCCAATGATAATCGCCCAGCCATATTTATAATCGGCTTTTGTTCGGGCTTCCGCATCAAAAAGTCCCGCCAACCAGGCCGTACCGACCCGCCAGATATCTGCGCGAAAATACAGGACCGCCGCCGCGATCGCACCGATCTGGATGATGGCGGTGAACGCCGTGATACCGGGATCATCGATCTGATAGCCGAGTAATTTCTCGACGATGGTCAAGTGCCCGGTACTCGAAATCGGCAAAAACTCAGTGATGCCCTCGACGATACCGAGGATGATGGCGTCAATCCAATTCATGGATCTAGTATACGCTATTTGCGCGCCGCGATTTTGTCACGCAACCGGCTGATAGTCAGATCGACGCTCTCAGCCGTGCGATCAGTCAATTCCCCATCCTCACTCATCCGGCTCGGTACGCTGACAAACAGCTCGGGTAGCGGCACCAGATCCATGCCAATATGAGCCAACACCGGCCTCAGATGCGACTGCATGACCGCCGTGCCGATACCACTCGGTGTGGCGCCGGCGACAGCACCGATTTTTTCATCCAGCGGATAGCCGACCGATTCACGGCTCAGCCAGTCAATAAGGTTTTTGATGACGCCGCTAAAACTGCGATTGTACTCGGGGCTGATGAACAACACCGCGTCGCTCCAATTAATTTGATCGACCGCACGCTGGACCGACGCTGGAATATCGTCGGGTTCGAGATCGGCGTCAAACAGCGGTACGTCGGCACTCACCCACGCCACTTCGTCGCTCGTATCGAGCCGCCCAGCGATCGCCTGAGCCAAGTGTTTGTTGTACGATTCGGCGCGCAAACTACCGACGATAATTGCTAATTTCATACGTCTCCTCCTTCGTGTTCATCTTCGATTTCACGCTTGATAATTTCTTCGATGACGTCTTCGAGCGTCACCACACCGAGCGGTTTGTCGTCGACCTCGTCATCGACGACGAGAAATAAATGCGATTTGGTCTGGATCAATCGACTCAGCACTGTGTCTAGCCGAGCATCGGCCGGCACGTCGTGGATTTTGTCGCGGTAGACATGGCTGACTGGTACCGGCAGGTCTTTGCCCAGCAAATCTTTGACGAACAACACACCGACGAACTGGCCACTATCATCGACCACCGGCAGCCGTGAATGCCCGGCGCGCTTGATCATGCTGACCAAGCTAGCGTCGATGGTGTCATCGAGCTCGACCGCGGTGACATCGCGGATCGGCGTGGCGATATCGACGGCTGTTTTGTGACTAAATTGCAGCGCGCCGCTGACGATACGCGATTCGTCGTGATCAACCTGACTGGCCGAGTGCCCAGCGTGATCAGCGATCATGTGCGTCAATTCTTCGTGGCTATACAGCGCCGGCATGTCTTCGCCGATCCAAGCGTCGAGCAACCTTGACACCGGATAGGCGATCGGCCACAGTAGCACAAACATCACGTCGAGCAACCAAAAGAAATAGCGCGTCAAACGATACCCGCGCCGACTGAACAGTGACTGCGGCAATATCTCGCCAAACGCCGTCACCAGCAGCGTCGTGGCGATGCCGGCCGTGATACCACCGGCCACGCTGTCAATCACCAGCGTCAACGCCGAGATGACCGCCACATTGCCGAGTAGCACACAGACGATCAGGTAGTTGCTGTTTTTACGGTATTTGTAGACCTTGGTGGCGACCTCGTCGCCCTGTTTGGCCTTGCGCGCTAGCTCCTCGGGACGCACCATCATCAGACCGATGTTTAGTCCCGAAAACGCCGCACTGAGAAACAGTAAAACCAGCGCCAACAGCGCCGTCA
>JAUIGH010000029.1 GCA_030429935.1 bacterium
TCAAAGCTGCAAAAGGCATGCAGCACAACCGTACGCGTAGCTATCGCCTGGCCAAACAAGGTGTCATCCGATCACTGCAGTACGCCTACCGCGATCGCCGCAACAAAAAGCGCGATCTGCGTAGCCTGTGGATCAGCCGCATCAACGCTGCGGCCCGCGAAAACGGCACGACCTACGGTCAGCTGATCAACGCCATCAAAAACTCGAATGTCGAGTTGGACCGCAAAGTCTTGGCGGAGATGGCAGTCAACGAACCAGCGGCATTTACCGCAGTCGTCAAAGCCGTCAGCAAGTAGTTGTACGCTAAACAACAAAAAGCTCCCCTGTGGTGGGGAGTTTTTTGATACTAGCACGCCGATAAGCCGGGTTCTGTCAGTGAACAATCATCTATCTAGATCTACCGTTGCCGATAGACTCGAGCGGGTGGCGACGAACGGACGGAACGCCCGTGATGTTCGTCTCCTTGCAGCCGACAGGGTTTACCTCCTCCGCATGTTACCATGCGTCGCTGTGAGCTCTTACCTCACTCGTTTCGCCCTTACCTGACCAATGGCCAGGCGGTTTAGTTTCTGTGGCACTTTCCCTAGGGTCTCCCCCGGCCGCCGTTAGCGGCTGTCGTATCCTACGCTGCCCGGACTTTCCTCTCGTGAAGTTGCCTCCACCAGCGATTGTTTAGCGTACTATCAGTCAGTATAGCAGAATGTGTTGCTTGCATACCAAAGAGTCCCATCAACATATGACGATAGTTGGCGTTTGATATTCCCCGCATAGGTGCAAGGTGGGTTTCCTCACGTCACCTCCACGGAGGCGAAAAATATTGGAATCCCTATCAAGTAATGTTAGGAAAACATTGACGCCGCGTCATACGGACGGGACATTTCTTATTATACTCCCGATTCTTAAAACACGCTAAAAATTGCTTCAAAAACCGTCAGGATGCCATTCATCGCTCCGCTCATGATCTGGAAAATCAGCGAACTGGCCAGCATGACGATCAGGAAAATCCCGATGATACCAAACTGTTCGATTGCCATCATCCCGCGGCGCACGCCATCGGGAGCGATCGCAAATAGCAGCCGCGAGCCATCGAGCGGCGGAATCGGCAACATGTTAAACACAAAGAATCCGAGATTGACCATCACCGCCAGTACCAGCACGTCAGATAGCGTGCCGCCCGGCGTCGGATCGACCAGCGTATAGATGCCATAGGTGATAAACGCGAACAGCAAATTGACGAACGGACCAGCTAGCGCCACCAGCGCCGAACCCCATTCGCCGTGTCGCACCCGGGCGGGATTGAACGGCACTGGCTTGGCGCCACCGAATACTGGACCACCAGTAAACAGCAAGATCATCGGTAGCAAAATCGTCAAAAACGGATCAATGTGTTTGATCGGGTTGAGCGTCAACCGCCCCTGTAACTTGGCCGTGTCATCACCCAGATAGTAGGCCATAAAGCCGTGCATGGCCTCGTGAATCGTCATCGACACCAAAATCACACCCAACACCGTCACAATTTCTATGATTTCCATTACCTCTATTGTACCCCATCTTGACCTCGACGCCATAATCACGTATACTGATACAGATTTTCAGTATTAAAGTAAAAGGATGGAATCTATGGCATCTACTTGCGATTTGACTGGCAAAGGCAAGCAATTCGGCCACAACGTGAGCTTCTCACTGCGCCGCACCAAGCGAACCTTCAAGCCAAACCTGCAGAAAAAAACCTTTGTCGTCGACGGCAAAAAGGTGACGATGAACCTGTCGACTCAAGCGATCCGTACGCTCAAGAAAAAAGGCATCATCACCCCACACGCCGCATCGAAATAAGGTTTGGCTCGAGCACAATCTAAATACCCTGGCTACAACCGCCAGGGTATTTTGATATGTTGGGAGAATCGGTAGGCGAACTATGCTGCTCGTTCGAGCTGATAGATTGTCATGGTTGCTGGCAAATCGTTGAGTGTTTTGAGCTTGAATTTCGGTTGCTGTTCGACTGGTGCGCCCAGCTCGGTGATAAATTCACTGATGTCATCCTGGGGAACTTCGTACGATACACCGCTGTCTTTGTAGTGAACCGGGATGATGGCACGTGGCTCAACTTTGCGGACGAGGCTAGCGGCCTCCTTGGCGTCAAGTGTATAACCCCCACCACCGACCGGTACGATCAGGACATCAACCAGGCCGAGCGTCTCTAACTCGTCTTCACCGAGCCCGGCTTTGATATTGCCGAGCACGCCGATCGCACAGTCGCCGACGACGATGCGATAGCACGAGGCTTTCATTTGACCGTCTTCGAGATGGTGGTCGATTTCAAACCCGGTGATCGCAAATGGACCGACTTCGTACTCGCCTGGTCCCTGCAGCGCTGGACGATCGGCAGTCTCTGATTGCGTTGTCAAAAATCGTTCTTCTGTTGCAATCTGCACAGCGTCTTTTAGTTTTAACTCCTTGAGACCGTTACTCGATTGATTTGGGTCGATCATCAATGTGTCTTTTTTTGTTGTGATCGCAACATTGTTGCCGCCTCGATAGCTGATTTCAAACATATACTCTCCTGTCTTATTCTGTCACTACATTATCGGTGTCAACGATGGTTACATGCTTGCCAGCAAACAGCTCCATAATAAACCGATCACGGACGCTCAATCGGTAATAAAACTCATCATAGCTCATCACGCTATAGTTGATTTCGCGACCTTCGCTGGCTTCGATCGAGGCGATAGTTTCCTTGACTTTGACCGGCGACACGTTGCCGACCATGAACAAATCGACGGCGCTCGCCGAACCCTCGACCAAAATACCGGCGGCAATTGCCACGCGGACGTTTTTCAGTGAACGAATCTCTGACTGCCAGCCGTCGGTGTTAGTAGCGTCTGACTGAACGGCTTTATGAGCTGTTTTACTGTGAGCTGGCGTCGGCGCGAAGATCGCTCGAAACGGCTCGTAGAACTCATATTTTTTGTTCACTTGGTAGTACAATTTATTATCCTGAGTGTCGCTGGTGATCACACCGACATCGAGCATATTTGATAGTTCGCGGCGAACAGAGTTTATTTGTTCATCAATCAAACGGGTAATCTCACGAACGTAAAACGATTTATCTGGGTTGTTCAAAAACAAGTGCATCAACTTAACTCGCGTCTTCGACCCGAACAACGCGTTTATGGTGCCTGCCTCCTGTTTTTTTGCCATATGTCAGTATCGTAGCACAAAAGTTATCCAGAGGCGAGCATCTGCTCGATGCGATGTTCGATATCGGCCACTGTCCCCCAGGCTATTTCTGGATTGCGACGAAACCACGTCATCTGGCGCTTCGCCAGCTGCCAATCGCGATGGCGAAAAGCCTCTTTAGCCTGAGCGAGTGAGCGCTCGCCTTGTACGTACTCGTGAAGCAATGGATAGATGTTGCCGCTCATCGCTTCTGAATCCCAGCCATATTTTTTGCCTAATGCTTTGGCTTCATCGACAACTCCATCGTCAAACATGTGTTCAGTTCTAGTTGCAATCCGGCTTATTGACGTTGCTTTATCGACAGCGATACCATACATCAAAACGTCTGACCGAATGTGTTCTCGCCTCTGTTCTGTTACATGCTGGTGCACGACTGATCGCACTAGATGCCGCTTATTCTTGTCGTTAAGTGGTAACTCTATGTTGTTATCAATACAATATTTGTACAGTTCATCTTGCGACATTGACTCAAACTTGTTGCGATCCGTATCACTCGGTTCAGCCGGATACTGATACTCGTACACCAAACCATCGACATACAATCCCGTTCCGCCAACGACAATTGGCAACTTGCCACGCGAACGAATATCGTCGATTCGCTCATTCGCATACTGCTGAAACGCAGCTGCTGTAAATCGCTCACCCGGGAGACACAGATCCAGCCCCCAGTGCGGCACGCCGGCCTGCTCCGTGGCGTCAGGCTTCGCAGTGCCGATATTCATATCCTGGAACACCGTCCGCGAATCAGCACAGATGATCTCACCGTCGTGCGTCTGGGCGATTCGGATGGCTAGCGCCGTCTTGCCGCTGGCTGTTGGCCCAACGATGACGATCACCGGTCGCTCTACGTCGGCAGCCATCGTCGCTCCGCAAAATCTACGATTTGATAGTCCTCGACAGTAAAGCCCTCCTGCTCCAACATCTGCTGATGCCCGGCTTTACCGCCATGATACCCAGCCGCACAATCACCGTGACGATTTACGACCCGATGCCACGGCAGCTCTGTTGGACCGAAATGCGCCAGCCCGCCGACTTGTCGAGCCGCATACGGATGCCCACATAGTGTCGCAATGTCGCCATAGGTCATCACCCGCCCCTCTGGTATCTGGGCGACGAGTTCGTAGACGGATTCACGAAAATTATTGCTTTGCAAAATACGTTTCCACTTCCAACCAGTTTTTAACCCGCACCACTCGCTCTGGCAGTTCCAGTTCAGTTTCGTTCCAAGGATAGGTTCCATACAGTAAAGCCTGTCGCCCACTCGAAGCCACCTCTAGACAGTTTTTCATATTATCATCAATTAGGTACCTCACATCTTGCTCTATGCAGACGCTCAATTTAGTGCGCCTTTTACCCGTCAGACTGTATTGACCTGTAAAGTATACATCGTCATACAGGCCGGCAAAGTGAGCTCCTAGCCAGTTTCGAGTGGCATGTTCGAGCACATCAGAGTCACGAGCCGTGATAAAAACCAGTCTATATTGTTGCGCCAATTTCGGTATGACCTCGAGTGCATGGTCATAGGGGGTCGCATCAAGAAACTCAACAGTTGTGTAAAAATCATGTACCCGGCGCACCGCTTGTTCAATTGATGTAGCATTCCATGCTCCAAGCGCGGCTTCGCCCTCCGGGTGGTTATTTGCTAATGTTAGCTGGGTTTCATAGCGGGCATTGTACCAATCTGCCAAGGCTAAGAAATGATCGAAAATTGTGTCATCGATATCTATACCTATTGTTGATTTGACACTCACAGCACTCTCAAATACTCAGTCAACTGACCCAACGCGACTTTTTCCTCACCGTTCTGCGTGCGAACGCTGACTTGCCTGGCTTCTTTGTCCTGTGGACCGACGATCAACTGGACGGGGATTTTCATCTTGGTAGCCTCGCGGATTTTCTTGCCCAAGCTTTCGTTTCGGCTGTCTGTTGTAAATCGCACTTCGTTATATTTGACTGGCTGCATCAACACGACCTCTGACAAAACTGTTTTAATTTCGTCAACATAGTTAAAAACCGTGTCGTTGATGGTCAAAATCCGCACCTGCTCGGGCGCCAGCCAGAATGGGAACCAGCCGCCAGTTTGCTCTATCAAAAAGCCCATAAATCGCTCGAACGCACCCATGATTGATTTGTGGATGACAATCGGATATTCTTTTTCACCGCTCTCGTTCACGAACGTAATTCCCATGCGCTCAGGCACTAGAATATCCAGCTGAACTGTAGCGATCGAATCTTCTTTACCGAGCACGTTTTTGATTTGTACATCGAGTTTTGGCCCATAGAAAGCCGCTTCGTCCTCTACCGCAACAAACGGTTCACCTGAGCGTTCTAAGCAACGACGGATTGTATCCGATGCGTCCTGCCATTTCTGCTGATCGCCAGCGTACTTCCCTTTGTTAAAATCTGGCAGCGAGAGCCGATACCAGTAGCCAGATACACCACACGTTTTATACACGTACTTGAAAAAATCCAACAAGTCGTCAAATTCACTCTCGACCTGCTGTTTCGTCATATACATGTGTGAATCGTTTTGCGTGATCGGTCCTCGCATGCGGATCAGACCAGTCAATGTTCCGGATAATTCGTATCGATAGAGCCCCGCATGCTCAGACAAACGCATCGGCAAATCTCGATACGAGGGCTGAAGTTTTTCGAAAACCATGTGGTGATGTGGACAATTCATTGGTTTGATGTAAAATTTATTTCCCTCTTCGTCGGTTTCAGTAGAATACATATTCTCGAGGTAATAATCAGCATGGCCTGAACGCTTGTAGAGTTCTTCTTGTGTCAGGACTGGCGTCGCAACGTAGGTATAGCCACGTGCTTCCTCTTGTTGGCGCATAAATTGCATGAGCAGGTGCTTCACCCTCTCGCCACGCGGTAGTAGAAGTGGTAGGCCCTTGCCAACACTTTCGGAGATAAAGAACAGATTCAGCTCTTGGCCCAACTTACGGTGGTCGCGCTTTTTGGCTTCTTCGAGCATGGCGAGGTGCTCGTCCAACTCCTCTTTAGTGGCAAATGCTACACCGTAAAGTCGCTGCATTTGAGCGTTGTTTTCGTTACCACGCCAGTACGCACCAGCAACGCGCATCAACTTGAAGGCCCCGACCTGACCGGTACTCTCAGCGTGAGGGCCGCGACAGAGGTCAGTAAAATCACCATCGGTGTAAAACGATACGTCAACGACGCTCTGCACATGCGGCTGCTCAGCACCGCTGATACCGGTCGGCAGATCGACACCCATCATCGCCTGGTCGAGTTCGCTGGCCAGCGTCGTGCCTTCACGTTTGAGGTCGTTCAATAGCTCGACTTTATACGGTTGGTTGGCGTCATTTGCCCACTCGAGGGCTTCTGCGATCGGTTTCTCGCTGCGTTCAAATGGATAATCTTTATTGATGATTGAGCGCATTTCCTTTTCAATCTTCTTGAAATCACTCTCTGAAATCGTCACATCACCAAGGTCGATATCATAATAAAAACCGTTGTCGATCACCGGGCCAACGCCGAATTTGGCTTGTGGCCACAGGTGCTGTACCGCCTGCGCCATAATGTGCGCCAAACTGTGTCGCATTGCATATAGTTGTTCGTCGTTCATACAGGGAACCTCCTTTGAATTAAAAACGCACGCACCAACGACTCTTTGTGTGTGCGTGCCTCGGTCCCGAAAAGCTCGGGAGGTTCCACCTCGGCTATTACTCTTATCGCTGGCAGGTTACGTGGGCTAGCGATCGCGTCCACGTGCTCAGCGGGTCGTTACGCCGCGTCATCGCATGCCATGAGTATAATCTCGCCCCTGTTCTATTGCAACCCCCGCCCCTGTTTGCTATGATAATGAAAGCCAAAAACCTCAAGCTATCGAGGCGCAAGCCGAGCTTTAGGGGATGGAGATGCCGCCTTGAATTTATTTCAAGGCAAATCGGAAGGGCGAGCCCTTCCTGGTCATGGGTGATTAGCTCATTTGGCTAGAGCGCGTCATTGACGTTGACGAGGTGAGAGGTTCGAATCCTCTATCGCCCACCAAGAAAAATACCGACCTTTTGGCCGGTATTTTTCTTGATTAGGCGTCTAGTGATTCCGGATCTCTCATGAGCGAGCATAAGCGAGCGGTGAGAGGTTCGGTGCAGTGAGCGAAACAAAAACGTGTTTACATGTTTTTGCAAGCGAACGGAAGAGTGAAACGCTATCCTCAGCAGCGTCAGCTATTTTTGTATCTTGCGCAAGTGGAGGAGCGAGCACAGCGAGAGATATCCTATCTTTGAAGAAGCAACAGACAGCTCGCCTGCCGCCTCGAGAGCATAAGATGCGTTGTCGCTCGATGAGTCAGTCCTGTTTCTCGTGTTTTTCCCGACTTTTCCACGTGGGTATATCGCTCATTTCACCCCCGTTTATACCGCTCATGATATATTGACGTGTACCTCGAACTATTGACATTGCATCACGCTTATGCTAGTATAGCGACATGGGTAAAAGCAATCCAAGCAAAACAGCAAAAACCAATTCAGCGCTCGATCAGTTCTCTCTCGGATTTGAGATGGATCGAACCTGGCATCAAGCCAAAGCGCACTCCAAAAAGCGCACGGATACCAGCAAGTCTGACAAAAGCACTCGGTAGTCCACTCGAAAACATCTGGACACCGGATCTATACAACACCGTGTAGATACAGCTGCCGGTTTGACTTACCCAACACAAACACCCCAAACACACAACCACCCCTGCGACATCATCCGTCCAAGGGTGGTTTTATTTTTGTGTAATCTCGAACTATTCTTCAGCTGCGGCACGGTCCTGGCGGCTGACGACGGTCTCACGCGTCGATTTTTCAGTCACGTCGAAGGTGTCGAGATATTTACCAAATAATAGTCGTGTCTGCGACGTCAGCGACGCAGCAGCGCTGTAGCAGATGGCGGTGATTGGCATTAGCATCCATTGAGCAACCATAGCCAGCGACTTGGTCCGTCCATAGCGAGCCGGTCGTGGCGGCAATAAGCGCAAGCTGAGCAATATGGTGATAAAGAGCCCGATCATCGCGCCACGCTGCAGATAGCTAACCGTGACAGGCAAATTATGTGCGGCAATACTCGACGATGCATCGGCGTTGAGCAACAGCGGCACCCAACCACCCAACGCCACCAATATCGCCATGGTCGCTAGCGATGTATGACCATCAATCAATCGGATCAACTTGCCGATACCGTCAAATAGCGGCACGTTGCGTTTACTCGTCAGCACCCGCGTCGCCACATACGGTACGTCTGAAGCACCATACGCCCAACGCCGCAGCTGCTTGAACTGCGCCACCAGTGTCCCCCGGAAGGTATCGGTTAGCACCGCATCCTGCTGGATCGGCACGTGGATCGGAATCACGTCGTAATTACCGCCAAAGTAGAAATAGCTGCGCCAAAACTGATGTCCGTCCTCGACGATACTGCGGCGACTCCAGTAGTTCATCTCGCGCAGCGCCTCCATCGACTGTGAATGCGAGGCAAAATTACGCAACGAATGTGGCCGCATCGAACTGACGATATTCCAAAACGTATTACCGATGGCGATAATCCGCATCGGCGCCGGCGCATCCCAGATATTGCCAAAAAACAACGCGATTGGCTGAAACGAAACGTGTTTGCGATTTTCGTGTACGATAAATTCATAACTAAGGTAGTCGAAGTAGACCGGGTCGGGTTTGTTATCGCAGTCGAGTGTCGTAATAATCACATCATCATCACGAATCCCCTGTTCGCTCACCCACGCTTCAGCTTGTTTAGCTGCGTAGGTGATATTTGGACCTTTGCCGGGTACTTCGTCGGGCAAATCGGCCGGATGCATGATCGGCAGCAGGACGCGGAATTCATCAGCATATTCGTCAACCAATCGATCGATGGTGGCCTGTATCGCTTCGCCGCCGCGTTCTTCATAGGCAAATACCACCATCAGCTGTTTGGCGTCATACGTCGAGGCGATTAGCGACTCGAGCGTCGGCTGGATGACTTCGTACGGCTCGTTGTAGGCAGCGATAATCACCATATGCACCAGCTGCGATGGCTTGGGGAAATCTTCGGCATCGGCCGCCATCAGCCGCAGGTTTTCTTTGTGCACGTCATAATCAAACCCGGTCGACTGATGGTCGTGGATGGCTGCGTACGACGCCACAGGGTCCTCGAGCTGACTCAGACGATCGTGCCAATCAATCCGCTGCGCCCGGCGCATGCGGCTATGCCCGACGATTGAGTGGATAGCTAGCCCGAGGGCTTTGACAATCAGCGTGATAATCAACGCCAGCAAGTAAATCGCTGCACCCAGCGGCCAGACCAGCGACAGAATAATCAATAACGCCAGCATGCCGTAGCTAATCAGCCCCGGCACCATCTCAAAAAACCGATACAGCGGCGTACGCTTGCCCATCGGTAGTTCTAGATCGAGGGCAGGCCGACGCGCCATCAGAGGTAGGCTACCTGGAGCACTTTATAGGTGTAGACCGTCGCGATAAACAGTAGTAGTATCGATTGCCACCCGAACAACACGCCGAGTGTGCGACGTTCGTACTTGAACAACTTTGCCATGATCGAAGCGTGCGTCAGACCGAGCACCAACCCTAGCCCTGCAAAGCTATACAGGTAGTACCATGAATTCTTATAAAAATGCGACTCGCCAAAGCCCGAATATTGCGTGACGACCTGGATATCGCGGCCTTCGACGCTGAGGATGACATACAGCGCGTACAAAAACGCTAGGCCAACAACCGCCACCATCAGGGAAAAATACGGCCGATCGGCCATGATTGCACGGATAGTTTTGATGGCTTGTTGTCTCATAGCAAGATTATGGAGCCGCTGTCCGGATTTGAACCGGAGACCTACGCTTTACGAAAGCGCCGCTCTACCAACTGAGCTACAGCGGCACGACATGCACGCAAAATTCGACTCTGGTTGGTATTGTAGCACTTTTTGCCGACAAAAACGACTGTGATACCTCAGTAAAATCGTTGCAAAGCCTGGCCTAGAATGCTATGATACTCTAAGTTCATGCGCTCGTAGTGAAGAGGCCTATCACGCCTCCCTGTCACGGAGGAGATCGCCGGTTCAAATCCGGTCGGGCGCGCCATAGAAATACGCTCTACCCTAGCGGTAGGGCGTATTTCTATTGAGCGAGTACTGGTACTCGCTGATTTGAACCGAATCCGGTCGGTCTACTTATGCGCCAATTATCCGTGGTATCATTCCTTCATGGAATACGTCATCAACAAGTATGAGACTCCGCCAGATGATGTAATTGAGCAACTGTCCTTGATTCTCGATCGAGCAACCGCACAACGTGACCACCAAAAACCACCACAAGTAGCCAGTGAAACATCCCTCAAGGACGTATCTGAGCGTATCCACCGAGTGTCGGCGCAGACATTTGTCGCTGAAAGCCTCGGTAATATAACTGGCTTTGCTATTAGCCATCCGCTTATTGATACCGACAGCCTCGACCCAAGCACAGTCGACACCGACCACCTCGCCCTACTCATGACTGACCCAGACTACTGGGGCGAAGGCATCGCCAGTCAACTCCTCGCTGACGTAGTTACTCAAACTCGTAGCGAAGGACGAACGAAGCTGAGCTTATGGACACGCAAAGAAGATAACGAACGCGCGCGATCGCTGTATCTACATAAAGGATTTGCCGAAACCGGTGAAACGCGCGAAAAAAAAGATGGCAGCAGCGAACTACGCTATATGCTGACTCTTAGCTAAGCGTTCGATAGCGTTCGGCGACGTAGTCCCAATTCACCACATTCCACCACGCAGCCACGTAATCATCGCGCTTGTTTTTGTAGTCCAGGTAATAGGCGTGCTCCCAGACATCCAGGCCGAGCAACGGCTCTGGGCCGCCTGACATCAGGGGTGAATCTTGATTCGGCGATGTTGTGATAGATGCATCAGGCATCAACCAGCACCACCCGCTACCGAAGACACCGAGCGACTGTGTAGTAAATTCATCAACGAAGTTCTGAAAGCTGCCATACTTGGTGTTAATCAGATCAGCCACATCGCCAGTCGGCTCACCGCCGCCATCCGGACTCATCCACTGCCAGAATAGCGTGTGATTATAGTGGCCGCCACCGTTGTTGCGAACGGCGGTCTGCAAACCGGCTGGCAGTGTGTCGAGGTCGGTTAGGAGTGTACCGAGATCAGACGACTGATATTCAGAGCCCTCAAGTGCCTTGTTGAGCTTGTCGACATAGCCTTGGTGGTGTTTGTCGTGGTGCAGCTTCATGATATCGCCACTGATGTAGTCACCCAATGCGTCGTACGCATAGCTCAAATCTGGTAGTGTATGCATGTTATTCCTCCTCTTCGCTTGTTGTCGCGTCGTCGCTCGGTTGGTCAATAGTAATCGTGATGTATTCGTCGATCTCATCGGCCTCACGCAAGGCAGCGAACTGCGCCGCAAACTCGCTTAGCGGTACGCGGACATAGGCGAAGCTCACCTGCGTGTCGTTTTTCTCGAGGACTTTGACGAAATAATACCCATCGCTGGTTACACTGCGCATCACCGTCGAGACATCGCCACGCTCCAGCTCGGCGACGTCAGCGGCGCGAATGCCACCGATGGTCAGCGACGTCGATACCAGTCCAGAGATGC
>JAUIGH010000030.1 GCA_030429935.1 bacterium
AGCGGTATCTGCGCTCGAGATCGACGCACTGAACGCGTTTATGGGCGCGATTTACAACTACTTGCCGCATGTTGTCGCTGCAGTTGTGATCTTTTTGGTCGCTAGTGCTGCATCAGCTGGTGTCGTCACATTGATCAATCGTGTACTCGGTCGATCACCGCTGGCACGCACAGCTAGCACCGTTGCACCAGCTCTGATCATGAGTGTTGCGGTCTTTATGATCCTCAACGAATTGATGATTGCGCCAGAAATCGTCATGATCACCTACACGGCGATCATCGGTGCTGTCGCACTCGGTCTGGCACTAGCATTCGGTCTGGGTGGCCGCGATGTCGCCGCTCGTTTGTTGGAGCAAGCCTACGAAGCTGGCAAAAAAACTGCCGAATCAGCCAAACGTGACGCCAAAGCCCGCAAGAAATAGCCGTCACTACTCAACGAAAATACCCGGACACTGCGCCCGGGTATTTTGTGTGGTGGAGCATAGGAGATTCGAACTCCTCACCTCTTCCATGCCATGGAAGCGCTCTACCAAATGAGCTAATGCCCCGCGTTTATATCAGGTAACTTTGGAAGATTATACCGGAATGCGCCGCAAATCGCCACCCAATGCAATTGGGTCCATTGCTTGAATTTCATCGATGTACATCGGTAAGTCATCCTTAGCCGGCATATCGTTGAGCAAATAGATTAACTTATCGTGAACATATGCCTGGGCCATTTCGATTAACACATTAGCTCCAATATAATTTTTTATTCCACCTTTTGTGTCATTCACTACTATCACTGCGTCATGTTCCATAATGCGTTTGTAATGATACCGCAAGTAATCTCGCTCACGTTTGATGTCCGCAGTTTCACCTGCATTGTGTCGACTGTGGTCGTCGAGTTCGCCACGAACGATTCTCTCATAATCCTCGCCTATACCCGCATCATGCCCGAGAACGCAAAGCTGCTGTTTGACTTCTACCATGCGATGAGTAAATTTTGAACTGCCTATAACATATACCTTCATATCCCGATATGTTATCAAAAACTCGCCACCTATATCTAGTGGCGAGTTTTGTCTACGAGCTGCTACGCGCCCACCCGGGCACGGTTTTTGTTTTGCTATATATGTTTGTTTTGTAGCGACGCCAATCGTACCCATTGGCGTACCAGCTCTCGAGACATACTGTACGCTCTCTGGCATCAAAACACAAGCATGTTACAATGATTAAACATGCATCCGCACAAATCAAAACGTACAAACAAAAAATCGGCACCGTCGGTCCTAATCGAATATATTGGCTGGATTGGCGTCTCGCTATTGCTGCTCAATTACGTACTACTTTCGAGCGGACTTATCACGGGGCAATCATACTTCTACCACGGCATGTCTCTCATTGGCTCCCTCTCGCTCGGATTTGAAGCATGGCACAAACGAGACCGTCAGCCAGCTGTTTTGAACTTTATTTTTGTGTCGATTGCAATCTATGCAATAGCTCGCTTGCTAATTGTCGGTGGCGTGCTATACTAACGGTGTTCAGAAGTTCGCATGTGCAATTCGTTGTCATACGGTGGTCGATCTGACGATAAAGTAACTAAATGAAACGAAGAGTATAATGCAGAAGCAAAATCTTTTTGTCGGTAGCCTCGCTTACGCGACATCGGACGATGGCCTCAAAGCTTTTTTTGAGCAAGTCGGTCCTGTCGAATACGCCCGCGTCATGACTGACCGCGAAACTGGCCGTAGCCGTGGATTTGGATTTGTCACATTCGCTAACGAAGAAGACAACCAAAAAGCGGTCGACCAGCTAAACGGCCAAGAACTCGACGGTCGTGCGATCAACGTCAGCCTGGCAAAGCCACGCGAAGACCGTCCACGTCGTGACAACGACGGTGGTAACGGTGGCGGCGGCTCATTCCGTCAGCGCAGCTGGTAGTTTTTTTACTAGTATGCACACGATAATCACCTGCTCGCTGAGTAGGTGGTTATTTTATTGCTCGATCTGACTCTCGAACATACGAGCAAATTCAGTGCCTGGTTTCGCCAGCTCGGTGTATTTGCCCTGCTCGACGATTCGACCGTGTTTCATGACGTAGATACTATCTGCTTTTTTGATCGTACTGAGACGATGACTGACGGTTATGATCGTCTTTTCTTTTTGCGCAAACAATCGCTTGAATATCTTTTCCTCGGCAAGCGCATCGATTGCGCTCGTTGGTTCATCGAGCACCACAATTGGTGCGTCACGATAAAAATTACGTGCGATTGCCAATCGCTGATACTGACCACCGCTTAACTCTGTAGCCGTTGCCTCGTCGTTATCCTCGGCCATCCAACGTTCGATAAACGTTGCATCACCGTGCTCGAGCGAATCGACCACAGACTTCAATTCTGCATCACTGTACGCCCGGTCCAAGCTGTCATCTCGCGGTTCGCGCTCGACATCACCAAACATCACATTCTCGCGGATTGTTGCAAAGTAATAGCTAACGAAATTTTGGCCGAGTAGGGCGATATGTCGGTGCCACGAGGCAGTGTCGATAGCTGTTAGCGAAACACCGTCAAGTGTGACCTTTCCCCTCGTTGGCGCATACAACCCAAGCAGTAATTTCGTCAGTGTACTTTTTCCTGCACCGTTCTCACCAACGATCGCAATATGTTGACCGCGCGTGATGCGCATCGAAACATCGACGATGACATCCTTCTTTGTTTTCGGATACCGGAACGACACTGAATTAAATTCAATACTGTCTGGTGTATCCGTCAATTTATTATCCCGTTCTTGTTCGGTAGCGAGCTCAACAAATTGTTGATAGTCGACGATATTGGCCATGTCTTCGTCGATACGGCCCATCTGAGCTGCCAGACTCCCGGCTTGGCTCATGGCACGCGCCACCATCTGTTGAACGTACAGAAACTGTCCGACTGGCTGAGCTCGATCAATGATTTGAAACACAATCCACAGCAATGCTGATAGCTCTACGATAGCTTCGAGGATATCAGCAGCTAACCGAGTCCAGACAGAATTGAGCTCAAACTGTAATCGTTCCTTTTCATCTGCATCACGCAGCTTTGCATACAGTTTGATCAGATATTTTGCGACACCGTAGACACGCATCTCAGCGATATACCGCGAATCTTGCATCATCCACCCGAGATTGCTCTTTCGGCGTCGATTCGTGATATTACCTTCCCAATGTTTCGCCTGTCGCCGTGCTAGACGAAGCTGAATCACCACACCTGGCATCACTGCTATTAGTACTGCGATAGCCAGCCACGCGTTGACATAAACTAGTGCAATAATCGCACCAACCGATCCAAAAACACTGGTCAGTATCGAACCAATCGAATCGAAAATGTAGCTGAACACAAAACTGAACCGACGAGCTTTTTCGTGCATATCCACCGTTTCTTTGTCGTCATAACTCGCAAACGGCAGCCGCGCGAACTGAATCATCATTTGATCTTCGATTGCTGCATCTATTTGATAGCGGGTTTTCTGTGAGATATATGAACTAACACTATTCCAGCTGAGCATGACGACACTGACTGCCGATGTCGCGATGACCAACCACACCACCCTATCGGCCGCAGCGCTATCACCAGCGTAGGCCTCGGCCAATGCGGTTGTCGTAAGCGCAGCAAGCGCTGTAGTCGCGATCGGCAGGCTTGCCTGTATGATGCTATCAACTAGCCGGATAAAACCAGCAGTAGGTGCAATACCAAATGCTGTTTTACCAACCTGAACAAACGCATGGGCGTACTCTCGGTTGCTTAGTTTTCGCTTCGCCATATTGTCTGCACCATATCACCGCATAAACGGCGATTCAAGCCAGTCCAAGCCTAGATTCAACCAATCGTTCATCAGCCCATAGCCATTTAGTAGCCAAATCGTGATGATGGCAGTTGCGCACGTCAGCAACCAAAATAACGATTTGATATAGAGCGGCTGGCGCTTCATCCATCGCTGCCAGCTGTCATAATTACCCCTGGCATAGCTGAGGGTTCGCCGAGCCCAGGCAAATTGCCGAGCCAATATCGCCAGCCCAGCAAACACCACCAGCCACCCCGGACCGGGATACGGCACCATGACCAGACCGAGCAGCAGCACGGCCCAACCTAGTATTGCAGTCAAGGTTCGTCTTGTATTAAGTGCCATATTGGTCGTCGTTAGCCCATATATACGCATCCGTTACGCCAATGCTCTAACAGGTTTGCGCTTGCTGAGTATAAATTTTCGGGGAGATCATTGACATCAAACCATTCCCACTTCAATATTGTCTCTGGCTCCATTGCGACCGGTTCATTATCGTATTCCTGAACTAGAAATCCAGCCGTTACATAATGCGCTTGAGCAACTATGTCATCGACCAACGAAACCAATTCACATTCACTGAATTCTATGCCATTCTCTTCTCTCGTCTCGCGCTTAGCCGCATCCAGTAGAGTTTCACCAAAATCTACTTTACCGCCAGGCATGGTCCACGTTCCTTCACCTTGCAGCTCACTACCAGCTTTGTGTTTATCAGGGTTTCGCAAACCAAGAAGTACTTTGTTGTCACGTAATATCATGACTCCAACCCCAACACCGATTTTTCCGCTCATATTACAACTCCTTATTATGCTGTTAAGCTTATATTATACAGACAGCGGCTAGGCGATGTACGTCCGAGGTATATCGACTTTCTCAAATCGCGGCATGGTTTGGCCGTTTAGTTCGACTAATTCGGTGAACATGGCGTAGGGTCGAGCAAATAACTCGTAGTTACTTTTATACAAAGGCCGGTAGATGACTAACTGCTCGTTGGTCTCAGTCTGAAGTGCGACACCAACCACTTCATACCGCTCGCCAGACTTATTGTGTCGATATGTACCGGTTTCTATGTGCAGTGGCATAGGGTCATTATGTGGCGTTTTCATCCCAGCAACTTTCTGAGTTCGTCAATCGGTCGGACGATTTTATACACATCGGCATATTCATCATTCGTCAGCTGAGCGCGCGTGCGTCCGTCGTGGCCATCAACAACAAATATCGGATCAGCACCAAACGCATGCTCGGTACTGTCGCTCGGATGCTGAGCAATTTCGCCGAGCAGCTCGCTGTGCATGATCTGCACGCCGTTTTCATCGCAGTATCCGAAATACCCACGTGCGGTTGCCCGACGACTGGCTAGTCCATCGGCCATACGACATACTCGCTCTAAACCGTCTGGAATCCCTATAAAGAACTTGATAAACGGGCCAGGTAAACCACCTAGCTCGTCCAGTCCGAGTGAAAAATCATCGACGAACACCGGAGATCCGACGATGGCGTACGCTTGGCGAGCTTTGTGCTCGACGATTTCAGCCGGATCAGCTGATTGGATTTCATCGAGATCAAGTGATTGGTGCTCGATTTCTCTGCCGAGTAGCATCTGTACATGCTTTGCTTTGTCAGCGTTGCCTGTAATAAATATTGCCTTTGTCATGACATGAGCTCCTGAAATTGTTCTTCGGTTATGACTTTTGTGCCGTACTGTTCGGCTTTTTTGAGCTTACTCGCACCAACTTTACCACCCGCCACCAAGTAGTCAGTGTCTTTGCCGACGCTGCTCTGGAACGTACCACCCTGATCCCGAATGGCATCCGCTGCAACATCACGGCTCATCGATGTTAGAGTGCCGGTTACCACGAAACTTTTGCCAACCAAGTTACCCGACTTCTGTTCGTAGACAGGCTCGACGCCGAGCGCATCAAATTCGGATAATAGCTGCTGATTATCTGGATCAGCAAACCACGCCACGATCGATTCTGCAACTACTTTACCGACGCCTTCGACGCTACGTAACTGGTCAATCGTGGCAGTAGCAATCGCATCCATACTGCCAAAATGATTTACCACGTCGATCGCTGTTTGTGTACCGACATGTCGGATACCCAGAGCGTAGACAAATCGCTCGAGCGGTGGTTGCTTCGTTTCGGCTATAGCATCGATCAGCTTACGGGCTGACACGTCTGCAAACCGATCGATTTGCAGTAAATCGTTTACTGTTAGACGATATATGTCTGCAAAGTTCGAAACCAGTCCAGAATCCACCAGCGCAATAACATTTTTTTCACCCAGCGTATCGATGTCGAGTGCTTGCCTCGAAGCAAAATGCTGCAGAGCACGCTTTAGCAACATCGGTCCAGTTGCGCCAGCAACTCGATAGACGACATCTCCATCTGCACGCTCAAAGTCGAGCTCAGGATATTGTTTGGCAAGTTCTTTTTTGTAATCAAATGCTTCCGTGCCGTTTGGACGTAATTCTGTCAGCACACGCTCGACCTGAGGTATGATGTCGCCAGCTTTGTAGATGATAACGGTATCACCAACCCGAATATCTTTGCGGGCAATCTCGTCTGCATTGTGCAAGCTGGCGTGCTGTACCGTCGTGCCCGCGACGTCAACTGGATCAAACACGGCAACTGGCGTGGCAGCACCAGTGCGACCAATCGATATCACGATATCGCGGACGATCGTCGTGGCTTCTTCGGCTTCGTATTTGTACGCAACGGCACCGCGTGGACTTTTACCGACGACGCCTAGTTTGGCGAATTGTTCGCGGTCGTCTACTTTTATGACCAGACCATCCGTGTTAAATGGCAAATTTAATCGCTCATCGTCCAATGTGTGTACATATTGCATGACGCCACTGAGTGTCGAAAAATGACGTTGTCGCCCACTTGTTTCGATACCGATCTGTGTCAATGCGCTGTACACTGACTGGTGAGTCGGTAGCTCACCCGAATCATCACGCAACATATCGTAGCCGATAAAGGTCAGCGGACGCGCTGCGACTAATGCCGGGTCGAGCTGGCGTATCGTGCCAGCGGCCAAATTGCGCGGATTTTTGAACAATGCTTCGCCGGACTTTTTACGCGCTGCATTGAGGGCGTCAAAATCTTTTTTGAACATAACAATTTCACCACGAATTTCGGTGCGACCATGAGTCAGACTGGAGTTGCCGTGCAGTTTGAGCGGCACGTTTTCGATAGTGCGCACATTTGCCGTCACATCTTCACCGACGCGACTATCGCCGCGTGTGACCGCTTGCGTTAGCACGCCGTCTTCGTATATCAGTGCGCAAGCCAACCCATCCATCTTTATGTCGCAAAAAAACTCATGCTTCGATCCAGGCAACAGTTTTTCCATACGCGTAATCCATGCGCGCACCTCGGCTTCGTTAAATACATCACTGAGAGAAATCATCGGCACGCGGTGCTTGACTTTAGAAAATTTATCGAGCGCCTGACCGGCCACACGCTGGGTTGGACTATCCGGCGTGATCAGATCCGGGTATTGCGACTCTAGCTGCGATAGTTCATGTTTTAGGCTATCCGCGGCCGCTTCGCTCATCGTCGAAGTGTCGTGCACGTGGTACTGATATCGATACTCATTGATCACATCACGCAACTGTGCGATACGCTTTTCTGCATCCTTACGCTGCATCTTGAGCAACTACCTTTCGATACAAGTGATAGACATACGCCGAAGCCCAGACGGTCGTAATCGTACCCATTACGACAGTGATAATAGATACAAACGGCACAGAGCCCCACCAATCAATCATACTCCGTAACCATTGATCAAGCGCCACGGTCGGCAACAAGACGAGTGCCCACAGTAGCAGAATACTAGCCAGCAACCACAGCAGACGATACAAAATACGCAGTCGTCTACCGATCACGATATCTGCTGCCGAACGCATAGCGCGCCACGGATACATACCTGGCAACGTGACGATCACCAGCGCAAAAAATGTTGTCGTCAACCAAAACAAGGTCAGCGCCAGCACGAGTGCACTGATGCAGAAAAATAGCATCGCGCCCAGCCCGCCATCTATCAACCCGACTTGCGATAATGCAGTGTAAGCTAACGCAACGATGCCGGCAGGGATGAGCTGCACAAGCATCACCAAGACCAAGACGACAGACGCAATCAATGGCGCTCCGGCGCTGTACAGAGCGTCACGGAATTTCGGCAGCCGGCCCGCCATAAACTCGCGCAGCAACCATACCGTTGCCAGCCATACCATCACCACCATAAAGCCGACATAGACTTGCTGCACTTCACTGCTCGGCGAAGCTGTCGCGAGCGATAAGGCCAATGTACCGATACGTGTTGCGCCATCCACGGCAGTATCAGTTTCACTAAAAGCATCGCCGAGCACATCATAGGTATTCTGTGCGCTCAACCCACCCAGTAAAATTGTCAAGATGCTAAATGTTAAAATCAACGAAATAAAAACCCGACGATGATCTTTCAGTAGCCGAATCGTTTGAGCTGTAAACGCCACATAGCCTGGCAAAGCGAGCTGCCGAGCATAATCACGACGACACGTCCGTCGAAACGAACGATGTGGTCGTCGCGCTTTGAGTGACTCCAGCCAACGATGCGGAGCTAACACGCGATGCTTCAAGCGGCTTCGCCAATTAGCCGATGGTTGTGATTGAGTTTTTTTCGATGGCTGCCGCGCTGTACCACGCTGTTTTTTTGAGCGTTTGGTTGCCATGTGATTTAGATGCTCGTTAATTTGCTACGCAGGCGTTCGACGCGTTTTTCCAGTGGCGGATGCGTACTGAATAACTTCATGATCGATCCAGCACTGAGCGGATTACTAAAGAACAAGTGAGCCGTCGCGGTACTCTGCCGTTTCATCGGCCGACTGGCGTGGCCGAGTTTTTCGAGCGCACTGGCTAGTGCATCCGGGTCACGTGTCGTCATCGCACCTGTGGCGTCTGCCAGGTATTCACGTTGGCGACTGACAGCCGACTGGATCAACATCGCCATCACCGGCGCCAAAATAATTACCGCGATGCCAACAATCAAAACAATCGGGTTATTCGGCCGATTATCACCGCCAAGCCACAGTACACGAAGCGCGATATCGCTCAGGATTCCGATAACACTCGCCAGGCCAAACGCAATCATGCTGACGCGTATGTCATAGTTCTGGACGTGCCCCATCTCGTGCGCCATGACAGCATTGAGTTCACGGTCGTCCATAATCTCCATGATTCCAGTTGTTGCAGCTACCAGAGCGTGATCAGGATCTCGTCCAGTCGCAAACGCATTTGGCGCTGGATCGTCGACGATGTAGACTTTTGGCATCGGCATCCCCGTCGTGATGGCCAGATTCTCAACGATACGCCATAGTCGCGGATTATCGCGCTTCTCGATTTGACGAGCGCCAGTCATCGCCACGGCTAGTTTGTCGGCCATGTAGTATTGGATCAATGTATAGACCGCCGCACCGCCGACAATCCACGGCGTCATCCAGGTGTTGCCGTACAGCGAACTGATCACCCAGCCGATTGCCGCGACTAACCCAATAAACAACGCCATGATCAGAAGTGTGTTGCGTTTGTTGTTCGCAATCGCTTTATACAAAGTGAATTCTCCGTCTACCGAGCACTATCTAAAATTTAACTTCGACTGGCTTTTCGACACTCGCCATGTCATCGACTTCAAAGAACTCGCGTTTCTCAAAGTTGAACATGCCAGCGATGATGTTCGATGGAAAGACTTCGATCTTTGTGTTCAAATCACGTACACCGCCGTTATAGAACCGACGGCTAGCTTGGATTTTGTCTTCGGTGTCAACCAGTTCATTCTGAAGCTGCAAAAAGTTCTCATTTGCTTTGAGGTCCGGGTACGCTTCAGCGACAGCGAACAGACTTTTTAGTGCGCCTTCAAACATATTCTCAGCTTTGGCAGTTTCTTCTGGGCCTTTTTGGGTGGCGTCCATCACAGCCGAGCGAGCTTCGGTGACTTTTTGGAACACTTCATTTTCGTGGGATGCGTAGCCTTTGACCGATTCAATCAAACCAGGGATCAAATCTGCGCGACGCTTCAACTGTACAGTGATGTCACTCCACGCTTCCTCGACACGAACACGCAGTGTCACCAGCGAGTTATACATCACGACAACAGCAGCGACCAGCACCGCGACTACTACGAGCACAACAATTAACCAAGTCATCTATTTCCCTCCTTTTGTTACTACCTCTAGTATAGCATCTTTGTGAATGTTTATCAGTACATGGTGCGCGGGGCGGGACTTGAACCCGCACGGCCGAATGGCCCCCAGATTTTAAGTCTAGTATGTCTACCGATTCCATCACCCGCGCGCGGCTCGGCAACATCTAGTATACTAGATATATGAAGCAGATATGCATAATTCACGGCGGCGATAGTTTCGCAAGCTACGATGAGTACCTCAAGGAATTGATGAGTGCACAGCTTGACTACAATCGCTTAAAACCTCGCAGAGGTTGGAAAGATCAAATCTTAGCGTCATTTCCGGAAGCTGATGTGCTGACACCCAACATGCCAAACCGTGAAAATGCTAAGTATCGTGAATGGTGCATCTGGTTCGAAAAAATCGTCGACTACTTTGATGACGATGTACGTTTAGTCGGCCACAGCTTAGGTGCGATGTTCCTCGCGAAATACTTACATGAACAGCCACTCATGACACCCGTTAAGCAGCTGCACCTGTTGGCCGGTGGCTACAATGACAACATCGCTGGATACGGTAGCTTCGCTCTAAATTCCGCCACAGGATTAGAGAAAAGTGCTGACGAAATCCATCTCTACCACAGTGAGGACGATCCAGTAGTACCGTACTCAGAGCTCGATAAATTCGTTCGTGATTTGCCCTCCGCACACGCTCACCGCTTTTCGAATCGAAATCATTTCCTCGATGAAACCTTCCCCGAGCTACTAGAAATCCTAAAAAAATAACTCTGAAATTCAGAGTTATTTTTTATGGAGGCACGTACGGGTAACGCTCCCGTCTACCTGGTTTTGCAGACCAGTGCCTAACTTCTCGGCCAACGCGCCACGTAAATTTACATTATAGACTAAACCAACGGTGCTGTCAGCCCGATACAACTACAAATGGCAGTAAGCGCAGCATCAGCACAGCACTAACAGAAACGTTCGTAACTGATAGTTTTGTGTCAAGATTCTCGAGTTCATCAAACGTTATCGTGTTATGAATAATCGGCTCCAATCCTGAGGCACAAAGCGATCACCGCAGGTTGGACCGTCACATCGCGCAGTTCAAACAGCAGTCCAAGTTGCGATAAGAGTCAATAAAACAACTGTAAGTGATAGGCTATCGTTGGCCTGCGTGACTGCTTCCGGGGATCAACATCACCATTTCAACCGTAACAGCTAGAGTCTTTCAGGGCAGTCGTAGAACACCAACTCCCTACAGCAACAAGTAGACAGCAATGCTCTAACTAATAGAAAGATTGATAACAAAAGACTTACGATGACAGCACCGTCAGTATGATTCAACCAGCCGACTCGCTTCACGATATAGGCTATGATGAACAGAGTATGAGCGGTACAATTTGGGTGTAGGCCTCGAGAATTAGATTGAGTATACTCTAACCATGCAGCGAATTGGAATT
>JAUIGH010000031.1 GCA_030429935.1 bacterium
CGTCGACACCAGCTGGCAAGCTGAGGTTTTGCAGATTATCGATCGTCTTCGGCGTCGCGTTGGTGATGTCGATCAGGCGTTTGTGGACGCGCTGCTCAAATGTCTCACCGCCGGTTTTGTAGACGTGCGGGCTTTTTGACACGGTGTAGGTGCTGCGACGTGTTGGCAACGGGATCGGACCAGCCACGGTCGCGCCAGTGCGGACTGCTGTCTCGATGATTTGCTTTGCTGATTGGTCGATGACCTTGTGGTCGTAGGCTTTGAGGCGGATACGAATCCGCAGGCCTTCTGCTTTGGCGTCTGCCATAGTGTGTTGCTCCTCGCACTAACGCGGCGATTCTACGACTCCGTAACCTTGGTTCGATTCCTATCTCGTCAGGTCTGACCAAGTTCTCGGGGTGATTGCTATACCGAGATAATATACCACGGTTTTGATGACCCTGCAACGCAATAACCTCCAGCCTGAGCTGGAGGTTATTGGAGTTAACTCTACGTGAGAGTAACTACTTGGTGATGCTGGTTACAACACCTGCACCGACGGTGCGGCCACCTTCACGGATGGCAAAGTTGAGACCTTGCTCCATCGCGATTGGGGCGAGCAGTTTTACCTTGAAGGTGACGGTGTCACCAGGCATGACCATCTCTTTGTCGGCTGGGAGTTCGACCTCGCCAGTGACGTCAGTTGTACGGAAGTAGAACTGTGGTTTGTAACCTTTTGAGAATGGTGTGTGGCGTCCGCCTTCTTCTTTCTTCAAGATGTAGACTTCGGCTTCGAACTCGGTGTGTGGCGTCAGGCTACCTGGCTTGACGACAACTTGACCGCGCTCGATGTCTTCGCGCTCAATACCTCGGAGGAGGATACCAGCGTTGTCACCTGCTTGACCTTGGTCGAGGTTCTTTTTAAAGGCCTCGATACCTGTCACGACAGATTTCTGTGTCTTACGGATACCAACGATCTCAACTTCGTCGTTGAGCTTGATGATACCTTGCTCGATACGACCAGTTGCAACCGTACCACGACCCTTGATCGAGAAGACATCCTCGATAGGCATCAGGAATGGTTTGTCGAGGTCACGAGTTGGCTCGTCGATGTAGTCGTCCATCGCTTTGACGAGTTCCATGATAGCGTTCATTGATTCCTCGTCACCCTCGAGGGCCTTTGTTGCAGAACCCTTGATGATTGGCGCGTTGTCACCGTCAAAGTCGTTCTTTGACAATAGTTCGCGTACATCCATCTCGACGAGCTCGACCAATTCTGGGTCAGCCAAGTCCATCTTGTTCAGGAAGACAACGATCTTTGGCACACCGACTTGTTTGGCGAGCAGGACGTGCTCACGAGTCTGTGGCAGTGGACCGTCGTTGGCAGCGACCACGAGAACCGCACCGTCGATCTGAGCCGCACCGGTAATCATATTCTTGACGTAGTCGGCGTGACCAGGCATGTCGACGTGCGCGTAGTGGCGAGTTTCGCTTTCGTACTCTTGGTGAGATGACGCGATGGTGATACCACGTGCTTTTTCTTCTGGTGCGTTGTCGATCTCGTCGTAGTTACGAGGTTTGTTGACGTCGCTTGGGAGCTTTTTTGACAATACGTGCGTGATCGCAGCAGTCAAAGTAGTTTTACCGTGGTCAACGTGTCCCATAGTACCGACGTTGACATGTGGCTTGGTTCGATCGAAATCGGCCATAGTGAGTATGTACTCCTTTGTTATTAGTATTAGCTTACGACGCGAGCGTTTGCGAGCTGAGGGTCAACCTCATCCGTATGAGGAGCTTATCACCCCACAAAAATCGCGCCCGAGCGTATGACTTATATTGTACAGATTGAGCGTGCGTATGTAAAGAGTTCGCGCAACCTAGCCTAACGGTCTGGATCGTCGTAAATGTTGGCCTCAACGCGTTCTGCCACTCCGAAACGTTCGGCGAGCCGAGCAGCGAGACTCTCGCAGCACAATGCCTCGCTTCGGTATCGACCTAAGACAATCACACAAGGGGCTTGGCCTTCTGTTGGACACACTCTTTGCTCCCAACGGTTTTCATTAGGTTCGTCCTCTGAAGAGTTATGTAATCCCATTTCGTTGAACTCTCCGTCAGGAGGGAAACGATCTTCTTCTAATCCTGAATTTGTTACTGAAAGCTTTCGTCCGGCAGGACAGGCATAACGTGGTATTTCCATTTTCTGATACTTTCTCCCGCCCGTTATGACGTGTTACGCGTTGCGCTTTTCGATGATCTCTTGCGCGACGTTTGGTGGTACTTCTTCGTACTGCGCGATTTCCATGGTGCTAGCGGCACGGCCCTGAGACATCGAACGGATGTCGTTGGTGTAGCCGAACATGCTGGCCAGTGGTACAAACGCTTTGATCAATTTGGCGCCGCCCATCAGGTCTTCCATAGCTTCGATACGACCACGGCGGGCGTTGAGGTCACCGATGATGTCGCCCATGAATTCTTCTGGCGTGGTGACTTCGACGCGCATGACCGGCTCGAGCAAGACTGGTTTGGCTTTTTTGACGCCTTCGCGGGCAGCCAAGCTACCAGCCAAGCTAAAGGCCAGCTCGCTGGAGTCGACATCGTGGTAGCTACCGTCGTACAACGTCGCTTTGACATCGACGACTGGGTAGCCGGCGATGACACCGCCATCCAGCGTTTCACGGATACCTTTTTCGACAGCTGGTCGGTATTCTTGTGGCACGACACCACCTTTGATTTCATCAGCAAACTCGAATCCAGCACCAGTTTCGTTTGGTTCGAGGCGGATCCAGACGTCACCGTACTGACCACGACCACCTGATTGTTTGGCGTGCTTACCCTGGATTTCGGTGGTGGCTTTGATGGTCTCGCGGAAGGCAACTTGCGGCTCGCCGATGTTGGCTTCGACCTTGAATTCGCGCTTCATGCGATCGATCAAAATATCGAGGTGCAGCTCGCCCATACCAGACATGATGGTTTGGCCGGTTTCGTCGTCGGTGTGGACGCGGAAAGTTGGGTCTTCGCCAGACAGACGCTGCAGTGCAATGCCCATTTTTTCTTGGTCGGCTTTGGACTTTGGCTCGACGGCGATCGATACCGGTGGGTCTGGGAATTCGATTGACTCGAGTGCGACTGGATGCGCGACGTCACACAGGGTGTTACCGGTCGTGGTGTTTTTGAGGCCGACGACCGCAGCGATGTCACCCGCCGCCACGTGGTCGATTTCTTCTCGTTTGTCGGCGTGCATCCGGACGATACGGCCGACGCGCTCTTTGTCGCCCGTCGTGGTGTTCAGCACGTAGCTACCGGTCTTGAGCACGCCAGAGTAAACGCGGGCAAAGGTCAGCGTACCGACGAATGGATCAGTGGCGATCTTAAATGCCAGCGCGGTCATCGGCTGGTCGTCGCTTGGTTTGCGCTCGATTTCGTCGCCAGTCTTTGGGTTTTTGCCCCAGATCGAGTCGACATCGAGCGGGCTCGGCAAGTAGTCGGTCATGATGTCTAGCAGTTTTTCGACGATGACACCGCGACCATCACCACCGCTGACCAGGTAAAAGTCACCGGCTAGCACGCGTTTGCGCAACGCAGCCTTGAGTTCATCGTTGCTGATTGAGCTTTCGCCTTCTTCGAGGAAGCGCATCATCAGGTCGTCATCAGCTTCGACGGCGTTTTCGACCAACAGGCTGCGGGCGTTAGCGGCCTTGTCGGCCATGTCAGCTGGGATGTCACCTTCGACTAGCTCTTTGTCGGTGTAGTCGCTGTAGGTGTATGATTTCATCTCGATCAAGTCGACGACGCCATTGATGTCTTTTTCAAAACCGATTGGCAGGTGGATTGGAAAGGCGTTTTTCGACAGACGATTGTGGATCGACTGCAGAGATTTGTAGAAATCACCACCGGTTTGGTTGATCTTGTTGATAAAGCAGAGGCGCGGCACCCCGTATTTGTTGGCTTGGCGCCAGACAGTTTCGGATTGGGCTTCGACGCCCATCTTGCCGTCGAACACAGTAACAGCACCGTCCAGGACGCGCAGACTTCGTTCGACTTCGGCTGTAAAGTCGATGTGACCCGGCGTGTCGATAATGTTGATCTTGTGACCCTTCCAGAAACATGTCACGGCCGCAGAGGTGATGGTGATACCACGCTCTTTTTCCTGCGCCATCCAGTCGGTCGTCGCGCTATCGCCGTCAGCACCGCGGACTTCACCGATCTTGTGGTTGATACCAGTTCGATACAAAATACCCTCGGTCGTCGTGGTCTTACCCGCGTCGATGTGAGCGATAATACCGATGTTACGAAAGTCCTTTAGTGGGACAGTTTGCTGCGCAGCCATTATGTTCTCTTCTCCTCTTACTTAGTTTTTGGCAATAAAAATAGCCCTTTGATCAATCATATCAAATTTTGGCCTGTTAAGCCAGTCTGAACTTTGCAACCATCAATGTTCGGGTGCGGCCATATTTGCACCAAATACGGGCGACTCGTCTCCAGTAATCGGGATCAGGAATAGCTGTTCACCGCTTGTGATTTTCAAACCTTCGCCGGATGAAATAAGTGGAGCGCTGACTGCGATCGCCAACTCTGGATGAACTCCACCGACCACACCATCAGTGATTCGAGACGCTAAATCAGGAAATAGACCTACTGTTGGATAGCATAGCTGACCGGCAATCATACGGTCCTTTGAAAGTTTCATAAAACCACCGTGATACGTTTCACCATTTGCTATAGCGGTTACAACACACGGTCCACCAACAGTAATCGTGCCTCTCGGCACAAATGCGGTAAACGTGTCGCTGTTCGCAACTAAAGTTTTGTGTATCTCAGCTAATTCTGACGAGTCTTGTGGTAGATCGCCAATGTCATACCCTAACGATTCGAGCAGCTCACCAATCGCCTGCGCCATATCAGCAATGTGTTTATTCACATCAAAATGGTACACGTCAGCGGTTTCGTCATAACTTTCAGGAGATACACCGAACAATTCTTCAAGTTCACTTGTGGGTTGGATAATCTCGTAAAACTCCTCGGGCTGCACACCTGTATCATTTCCTGCATCAATCAACCGAGCGCTAAACTCCCGAATAGACGCAATGTCATAAAATTGCATTGACGCCGTCTTGGCCAGGATAGTGGCGGTGTGTTGCAGGTTGCGAATTGCGGTTAGATCCATGCCGTTGACTTTGACGACTTGCATCGTACCGTTGTTACTCCTACTAGGAACGGCCAATGTTACTTCGATTCCATATCCGGCGCTATCTTCTCCAGACAGTTCAGACAACCCTATTTTTGCTATGTACCCGTATATGGTGAGCGGTGATTTATCTGACACGTCAACGAGCACTTCGTCGCCCTCGTCATCGATTGTTGCCACTTCGCCTGTCACTTGAACCTTATACATGTCTTGACCGTAACCAATGCGAGCTTCTACATATGCTTCAATCTTACTCATGATATCTGGATCATCTCGCTGTGCTTCTGTCAGGTCAATAAAGAAATCTTGAAGTACGGTACGCATCCTACTATTACCGAGTGGCCCGAGAGGAATCTGCCCATCTATCTCTGATAATATCTCCGCGTGATAGCACTCTAGATAGTCCCTCAGGGCACGCTCCGAGGGCTCTGCAAATTGCACCTGGCCAAGCTCGCTCGGGTACGCGATGAGGCAATCCGGATCAGGCTCATCGCCATTAAAATCAACTCTAAACTCATCGTAACCGTGCTGTGTCATGAGATATAAGCCAATCTTGGGGCTGAAAGGATCGATTTCATCGCCATCTAGCTCGGCATCTATACCGAATTCCCCACATATCATTTCATGTTCTGACACTACGTAATAC
This sequence comes from bacterium, assembly GCA_030429935.1. GTDB lineage: Bacteria > Patescibacteriota > Saccharimonadia > Saccharimonadales > Saccharimonadaceae > SZUA-359. The sequence goes on from JAUIGH010000031.1 coordinate 5,811, forward strand.
TGACCTCGGTCGTCAGCCCCTGGGTGATAGCTTTTCGTCATGTCTGAAATACAGCTGCCCTCGTCATGATACGGTGCAACCCGAACTTTGCCTGTGACATTCATCGGGGATCGATACCAGTTCAGTGTTTCCCACTCATCATTCAGTTTTCTTAAGATGATTGTGATTTCATCAGTATCCGGTTCATCAAGTTCATCTATCTCATTCTGCGCAGCAGAGACTCTTGTTAAAAACTCCGCAAAATCAGGGTCTACTAGTAGGCCTTCGGGCATTACAGGAAAAATATCTTGAGGCTCGCTATCACTGGACATAGTGAATTACATCGTACCGTGCCGATTAGCGGATGTCGAGCATAAGTGTAATACGCTACTTCGTGATACAATAATAATTCCATGCTTAACAGAAACTTAAGACTTTATTGCTTCTCACCACCAGTTATGCTGGCGACCTTTATGTTCGAGGTTGTGTCAGCGCTCTACATCCTGATCAGATATCGGCAAACTAAGACAGCGCTGCTAATCGTGGCCATCCTGCTGTGTCTGGCAACATTTCAGGGAGCAGAATATTTATTGTGCGGCGGGTTTGGTATGACAGGCGGTATGTGGTCAAAGACCGCTTATCTAGCAATCACACTCTTGCCGCCACTAGGACTGCATCTCGCACACGCTATCGCTGGACGGAGGAGCCGAGTACTGGTACCACTGGCGTATGCAACGGCGCTTGGGTTTATGACCTATTTTGCATTGTATGTTGACGCTGTGTCTGGCCGTACTTGTTATGCCAACTACGTAGTTTTTGAATCGCCAACGAACTTGTTGCCACCACTTGCATATGGTATTTACTACTATGGATGGCTAATTGTCGGTATTATCGCTTCTCTCGGGTTTGTTCATTCGAACACAAGTAAACACCGCCGAGCTGCTCTAGTCTCTCTCGCTGTTGGCTATCTCGCCTTTCTCATCCCCACGACGACAGTCAATATCATCGATCCGAGCACCATCGCTGGCATCCCCTCGATCATGTGTGGCTTTGCAGTGATACTGGCAGCAATCCTCGTGGCAAAAGTTGCTCCGGACAGTGCGCGCTGAAACGTCATCGACTATAGGAAAGCTCTGGATGCGCTATCATTAACATTTTTTTATCCCGGTACCTTGTGATGGATGAAGATGTGGCATCTTTCGCACCTCCTCGATACAAACGCAATAATTCTTTTAAGTTAGATTTCACTTGATATACCGTTTGTGCCTGAATTTTTGTATCGATGCCCTCGTAGTATGCCGCAAATGCATTTCTGGTGTGCTCTGGAGAGTACCGACCTGGCATAGCCATGTGCATTTTCCCTCGAACAATTAATGCTTTATATCTACGTATGTCATTCAAGGATGCATGCGCCTTAACTTCAACTGGTGCTGCGTCGAGGATTTTGCCCCAATGCTGATTAATGACAACTATGTCGTGCGTTTGTTCGGGGTGAGTGGTACCACTTCCGGCACGAGCAGATGATGGCACGCATACATATCTCGGATCATCCATGTGGAGTATCGCCAACATCGCATTAACTTCATGTTCAAAACCGAGCATATCACCTAATGCCTCAACGTCACCACTTTTGCTAGCTAAATGTCGCTGTACCTCTGCGTGCTGCGCTATGGCTAAAATATCTCTAAATACTTTCTCACGTGATTCTGAGGTCACATCTCCTTGAACAATTGCCTTAAAAAGTGGCTCGAATGCTATTGAAAGTGCCAATCTATAAGTGCTCGAATCTTCCCTATACCACTCATGTTCTTCAGATTGGTTGATGAGCTCTTGATTGCGAAGAGCTTCCGTCCATAAGCAGATCGCTCGATCTACCCATTGAATTCGCTCATCTCGACTACGCGAGTTCGAAACGAGACCAGCCTCTAAGAAGGACCACGCCGCTGTGTCTAATGCATCTGGTAGAAATTCTCTTTCAAGATCTTGGCCAATCGCTACGAGTTTCGGTACAGTGCTCTCACCAACAAACACTTTATGCATGTTGTGGTACTCCCTGTATGAATCACTGGGCCGCAGGGCAATATTACCTATACTATCAGTGACGTTTATTGAGCGACTGAGCTGCAACGCATCATATCCACCCATGATTTCGTCAGGATGGACATGGGATCTCTCCATTATAAAACCTTGTATGGTGTTTGTTTTTCCCTCATTTGGTTTTGTTATAACATGAGCGATTTAGATATGTCAAACAAAATCGCCCACGTGGCTGTGGACGATTGAGTGTACCCTGGGCAGTAAGAGCTAGCCGCGGGCGAAGTGGGCGAAAGCACGGTTGGCTTCGGCCATCTTGTGGGTGTCTTCTTTCTTCTTGTAGGCTGCGCCAGCTTGGTTGTAGGCGTCGACGATTTCCTGAGCCAGACGGCGTTCGTATGGCATGCCGCTGCGAGCACGGGCTGACTGGACCAACCAGCTGAACGCGTAGTGCAACTGCCGGTGCCCCTGAACTGGGAAAGGAATCTGATAGTTGGCACCACCGACGCGGCGGCTTTTGACCTCAAAGTTCGGGCTGACGTTTTTGAGTGCTTGCTCAAATACCGCCAGTGGGTCTTCACTTTTCAGGTCTTTGGCGGCTCGTTCAAGCGCACCGTAGACGGCGCGTTCGGCGACCAGCTTTTTGCCGTCGAGCATGCTTTTATTGATCAAGCGCTGCACCAGCACTGACTGGTATTTACGGTCAGGTTTCAGCGTACGCTGCAGTTTCTTAGTTACTTTACGTGGCATGATTATTTGTCCTTCTTCGTGCCGTATTTACTGCGGCCTTGTTTGCGGTCAGAGACGCCCTGCAGGTCGAGTGCGCCGCGGACGATGTGGTAGCGGACACCTGGCAGGTCTGGTACACGACCACCGCGTACTAGTACAACGGCGTGTTCTTGCAGGTTGTGACCTTCGCCGCCGATGTAGGCCCAGACTTCGTGGCCGTTGGTCAAGCGAACACGAGCGACTTTACGCAAAGCTGAGTTCGGTTTTTTCGGCGTCTTGGTGGTGACTTTGACGCAGACCCCACGTTTGAGTGGCGCATCTTGGTCGTAATAACGCGTCTGGAGCGCGTTGTGGATGCGGCCCAGTGCTGGTGACTTGGACTTTTTGCCGGCAGTTTTCCGCGGCTTTCGCACCAATTGATTGATTGTTGGCATAGAAAATCTAGACTCCTCGTTTTACGGTAATTGTTTTTGCTCTGGCGACGCGCAGCAAACACGTGTGACCAGTGGTGTCCTAGCCTGCTCATCGTGAAATTGTACACGTTTCACCATGACAAACTAGAGGAAACTCTTTCGCTTACAAGTATAGCAAACTTTACCCTGGTCGTCTAGTCGGCGCGGTGCTGGCGGGTGTATACTGAGCTATATACTAACGTGGAGGACTGTATGGACAAAAAACCATCGACTACTAGCACCGATTCGACATCAGCATCGGACCCAGAGACGCCCGTCTCGTCGGCCGAACATCAAAAAACCGTCGACGAGCTGAACCGCGTTAAGCAACGCAACCGATCGCGCCCGATTCTGGTTGTATTGTTGACGCTGTTATTAGTCGGACTTGGCGCCGCGGCAGCCTGGTATATCATGAACAATACTGATCCTGAGGATGATCCGGTCACCAGCATATCGCAGGATGAAGTCGCCGAACGCACCAGACCTGATGCGTCGTGGGCGATCGAGCAAGTCAAACAAGTGTTCGAGGGTGATTCAACGAATATCGAACGCCCATTGCTCGGTATCCAGACGGCTGGTGCAAACTTTTACACCGATGTGTACGACATGGACGCCTACACTGGTCTGCGCGGTGATGTGGCTGCGAACGACGTGGCGGTCACCGTCGCCGAGATCGGCAAATCCCTGACAGATGCCGAGTTCGACGAACAAATCTCAGATTTCAACACCGATAACTCGTACAGCGCGCGCTACTACGGCGCCGAAGCAGCCTGTGTGGTCAGCGCTGTCGGATCAGCTAATACGCCGAGCGCGGCGCACGACGTCCAAGTCGCCTGCGTCGACATGAGCACCGTCGAAGATCTAGCTGATCGCCAAAAACCACTCGGTGATGCCGCATCAGACGTCGTTTCAGCCGACAAAAACACTGCGCTTTACGGCGAACCAGCGATTGAGACCAGCAAAACTGACGGTTACCGCATAGCAACGCAGCGCTTTGGAGTTGCCAATCGTCCAGCCGGCATGGGTAAATTACATCTGTACCAAACCGTTAGTGGTGACTGGGTATACGTCAGTACAACTGGCGATAGCGCCTCAGATGGATTACCGTGTGATGTGTTCACCGGACAAGCCCGCGCAGCCTACGCTGGACAGCCGTGCTATAACGGGATGACCGAATCGCGCGTGAACTGATCGACCTCCCCAATCAAAATACCCCGCTTCACTCGAGCGGGGTATTTTTTGGTCTGAGACAGCTAGTCAGGCTAGCCAGCCAACGCGGCGTCGTCTTCGATCGACTGCTCGACGTCGTCAGCCACGGCGTCGAGGTCGAGCTCAGACTCGTCCTCGTCATCAGTGTGCGCGCCGGTTCCGACTGGAATCTTGCGTCCGATGATAACGTTTTCTTTCAGACCGTCCAAGTGGTCAGCTCGACCGCTGGTCGCAGCGTTGATCAACACGCGAGTCGTGTCCTGGAATGAGGCGGCTGACAGCCAGCTATCACTCCAGATCGACACCTTTGTGATACCGAGTAGCAACTGGGTGTACTGCGCCAGCTCTTTACCTTCGGCGGCCAGACGTTTGTTTTCGTCGACCACGGCGGCT
>JAUIGH010000066.1 GCA_030429935.1 bacterium
CGGTCCAGGGCGGCCTTGGCTTTGGCGCGGCTGGTGTAGACGCCGTAGACCCGAGCCAGATCGTCGAGTTCGTCGGCGCGCTGGTTGTGAATCGATATCGTCGCATAGCCGTCGTCGGTGGTATCGCGCAGTAGAACAGATTGAGTGGTTTTGCGGCGCAACTGACGATTGAATAGCGGCTGGAGCTCTTTGATCTTTGCTGACTCGAGTAACAGTGCCTCGATCTCGGTGTCGGTAGTGATGTGCGCGATGTGGTAGCTCTGCTGGGTCAGGCGCATCTCGCGAGCAATCGACGTGTCATTGGTGAAATGCGAACGGACGCGATCGCGAATATTGACACTTTTGCCGACGTATAGCGGCATATGATCGGCTGATTCAAAGATATAGATGCCGGGCGACTGCGGCAGATTGCTCAGGATAGCCGGGTCGACGTGAGGCGGCAGAGATTTAGTCTTGAGCTGCTGGGCAACGTTTTGCTCGAGCGCCGCACGGCCTTTTTCGGCGATAGCTAGCTGCGTGAAATCATAAATCGCCCGCGCGTCATCAAAGGCTCGGTGGCGATCGGCGACGGTTATATTGTGACGTTTGATGATTTTTTCGAGACTGTGACCGCGGTGTTCGGGGTAGAGGGCGCGAGACATTCGTACCGTGCAAAACAGTTTGGGTCGGTAGTCGATACCGAGTGACTTGAGGTGTGATTTGAAGAACGAATAGTCAAATCGGACGTTATGGGCGACGAATATTGCTCCGTCTAAGATGCGCTGCAGCTCGCTGGCGATATCGTCGAAATACGGTGCATGTACCAGGTCGTTGTTGTTGATACCGGTCAGTGTTTCGATCCAGATCGGCACACCGCCAGCGCCTGGATTGACCAGACTCTGGTATTCTTCGGTGATTTCACCGTCTTCGACGCGAATCATGCCAACTTCGATGATACGCCCAGCTGGGCCCATCTTGCCATTGGTCTCGATATCGACGAATACAGTTGGCTGATCAAACATCATCTACCTATTGTACGGCAGATTGGATCACGAGGCGCTGAGTCGAGCGGCAGCTGAGCGGATGGCTTCGCTCCAGCTCAGAAAGGCGTGAGGCATGCTGGCGATGTCGCGGGCACTCATCTGGTGGTGCAAGGCGAGGGCGACTTCGTGGATCATCTCGGCAGCGTGCGGGGCGACGATGGTGGCGCCGACCAGTTGGCCTTTTTTGTCGGCGATCAGTTTGACGAAGCCAGCGCTAAAGTCACTGGTGTTGGAGCGGGGGACTTGCGCCAGGGGTACGACGGCTTGGTTGATGGCTAGGTCGCGTTTGATGCAGTCGTCCTCGGACAAACCGACGCTGGCAATGCCAGGGAAGGTGTAGGCGATGCGCGGGATATTGTGTGTCTCAGGCATGCGGCTGGCTCGCGTGAACATATTGTGGGCGGCCAAGCGCCCCTGCATGATGGCGACGTGCGTCGGGCTGTGTTCGCCCAACACCGATCCAGCGGCATAGATGTGCTTGGCGTTGGTGCGCAAGAATTCGTCGACATCGATACCGGCTGGTGTGTAGTCGACACGGGCGTTTTCTAGGCCCAGGTCAGTTTGCGGGCCGCGCTCGTCGGTAAATAGGATTTCGTCGACTTGGACGGATTTGGATGCGTTGCCACGACGGTACGAGACGCGTACGCCGAGGCCTTTTTTCTCGACACCGGTGACTTGCGCCTGGGTCAAGCACGAGATGCCTTTGGTGGTGTGCAAGTGCTTTTCGATCAGCTCACCGACTTCGCGGTCTTCGCCGGGCAGTAGGCGGCCGGCACGTTCAGCCAGGTAGACTTTGGTGCCAAATATCGCGAACATCTGAGCGTATTCGACGGCTGACGTGTCCGAGCCGATGATGAACAGGCTACGCGGCACCCGTGAGCGGCCC
>JAUIGH010000032.1 GCA_030429935.1 bacterium
CATGTACGCCTGACGCATCGATTCACCACCATAAACGATGGCACCGGTCGGAAAGTCTGGACCTTTGACGTGCTTGAGCAGGTCGTCGATGGTCGCTTCGGGATTATCGACCAGCTCGACGGTCGCATCGACCAGTTCACCCAGGTTGTGCGGTGGAATATTGGTCGCCATACCGACCGCGATACCGATCTGGCCGTTGAGCAAAAGGTTCGGCAGTTTAGCGGGCAAGACGACCGGCTCCTGACGAGATCCATCGTAGTTATCCCGAAAATCAATCGTCTCTTTCTCGATATCGACGAGCATCTCATCAGCCACTTTTTGCATACGAGCCTCTGTGTACCTCATAGCTGCGGCTTCATCGCCATCCATCGAACCGAAGTTTCCCTGCCCCTGAATCAGTGGATATCGGAGTGACCATGGCTGAGCTAGACGCACCATCGAGTTATAGATTGCCGCGTCACCATGTGGGTGGTATTTACCCATGACATCACCGACAATCAACGCGCTTTTGACAAACTTGGCCGTTGATCGGTTGTTGTTAACATTCATCGAGTACAAGATACGTCGGTGGACAGGCTTCAGGCCATCACGCACATCTGGCAATGCACGATCGATGATAACGCTCATCGAGTAGCGGAAGAAGTTGTCCTGCATGACATTTTCGAGCGTGCGGCCCTCGAGACCATGCGTTGTTTGATCTACAACTTCTGGTATATCGTTTTGTGGAGTAGGTTCATCGTTCATAGTCTATACATCCAATTCCTCGAGATCGGCGTCTTTGGCGCGCGTCTGGATAAAGGTTTTACGGAGCGAGACGTCGTCGCCCATCAGTTTGGTAAATACGGCATCAGCCGCTTCGGCATCTTCAATCTTCACCTGCACCAGCACGCGGTTTTCAGGGTTCATGGTGGTTTCCCACAGCTGTTCGGCGTCCATTTCGCCCAGTCCCTTAAACCGTGATGCGGTCACACCGGCTTGTTTTAAGCGGTCATCGCTGTCTGCGATAGCAGTACCGCGAGTTTTACGATCGGCGATCAGCTGCTCGATCATCTTTTCGTATTCGGCTTCGTTATAGACATAGGTCTTACTCTGACCCTTATTGATGCTGTACAGTGGTGGTTTCGCCAGGTACACATAGCCACCCTCGACGACTTCGCGCATGTAGCGGAACAAGAACGTCAGCAGCAGCGTCGAAATATGGCTGCCGTCGACGTCGGCGTCAGTCATGATGATGATCTTGTGGTAGCGCAGGCCGGCGATATCGAATTGTTCGCCGATGCCGACACCAAAGGCTTGGATCATGGCGACGATTTCTTTATTGGCGAACATCTTATCGAGGCGAGCCCGCTCGGTGTTGAGAACTTTACCACGAAGTGGCAAAATCGCCTGCGTTTTACTATCTCGGCCTTCTTTGGCAGACCCGGCAGCTGAGTTACCCTCGACGATGTAAATTTCACTATCACTCGGGCTTTTGCTTGAACAATCCCAGAGCTTGCCCGGCAAGCCCATGCCGTCGAGTGCGCCTTTTCGCAGGACGTTATCACGAGCGGCGCGAGCAGCCTTACGAGCTCGAGCTGCTAGAACGGCTTTATTAACGATCTTCTTTGCGATATCAGGGTGTTCCTCGAGGTAATACGCGAAGTACTCGTTCATCACCTGCTCGACGTAGCGGCGGACCTCTGGGTTACCCAGCTTGTTTTTGGTCTGGCCTTCGAACTGCGGATCAGGTAGCTTGACGAGGATAATCGCGGTCAATCCTTCGCGGATATCATCACCGGTCAGGTTGTCTTCTTTTTCTTTGAGCAAACTATTTTTGCGCGCGTAATCATTGATGACACGCGTCAGTGCTGCACGAAAGCCGACGATATGTGTACCGCCGTCGGGCGTCAGCACGTTGTTGGCAAATGGCTTGACCGTCTCGATGTAGCTGTCGTTGTACTGGATCGCCACCTCGACCATCGAATCCTCGACAGTTCGTTCGACATAAAATATGTCATCCGTTGCACCGAGGACATCTTTGCCAATATTGAGGTGCTTGACGTAGCTTTTGATGCCGCCTTCGAAGTAAAAGGCCTGACGTTGACCGGTGCGCTCGTCGAGCACGGCGGTGTGGACGCCTTTGGTCAGATAGGCTTGGTGGCGCAGATAATTGACGACCCACTTGTAGTCGAACTCGACGGTTTCTTTGAAAATCGTCGGATCTGGATAGAACGTAATCGTTGTACCGGTCGGGCGATCGGTCTTACCGACCTTTTTCAGTGGTGCTTTTGAGGCACCTTGCTCGAACTCAATACGGTGCAGCTCGCCTTTTTGAACGACCTCTGCGATTAACTGGGTCGAGAGCGCGTTGACAACACTCGAGCCCACACCATGCAGACCAGATGATACCTTATACCCACCACCACCGAACTTACCACCGGCGTGCAGGACGGTCAGGACTGTTTCGAGCGTGCTGAGGCCGGTCTTGGCGTGTTTATCGACCGGAATACCGCGACCATCGTCGGTGATAGTGACGCCGCCATCTTCGAGCAACGTGACGTCGACACGGCTGGCATACCCAGCGATGGCTTCGTCGATCGAGTTATCAGCGATCTCTTTGATCAAATGGTGTACACCGTCATAACCGGTGCTACCGATATACATACCCGGACGCTTACGGACTGGCTCGAGACCCTCAAGAACCTGGATTTGCGACCCGTCGTACGAGCCGTCAGCTGTTTGTTTCGCCATCTTCCCTCACTTATTTATAGCGCTTTTGCTATTTACAATATCTTCATTATACCGCACAAAAATTGTTCGCTCAAGTGCTTGTACTGAACATATTTCTTATGCTAAACTTCGATGTGAGAGGTACACAAAAAAAATCAAAAGTATAAAGGTAACATCATGTTCAGACGACTGATAGAGAACGTGTCATTTAGTCCGGCGCTTGTCGGACAATTAGGGTTTTATGCCCGGAGATTAAAGCAAGAAGAAGCTACGCGGCGGATTGGACTGATTTTTACTGCCCTGGCACTGGTCGTGCAGTCAGTTGCCGTGTTTTCGGCACCCGAAGCGGCCAACGCCGCCAGCGGCAACGACATGATTTACGGCGGCATCAGTTCTCACGCCGAGATGATGACGGCCTATGACCGCGATCAAAAATTCCGCAACGTTATGAACATGGCCGGCATCACTCGGTCTGAGCTGGCTAAAGCCGACACGACCTATGTCAACAACCTCGAGTTCGGCACTGGCTCAAACGCGTGGCGCAGCTATGGCTACCACTCGCGCTTCAGTTCCGCCCAAGGCGAAATCAAACACAACGCCGACGGCACAACCGTTTTTTCTCGCCCGCACTATCTGTACGGACGTGGACTCAATATGAAAGTCATCCGCGGCTACTCCGAAAAACTAGGTAGCGATTTTGCGATTCAGTACAGCTGTGGCAACCTCTGGACACCTGGCACACCGACTCCACCGCCACCGCCGCCTCCTCCGCCGCCAGCACCAGTCGCCGAGTGTGATTTATTGACTGCGATCCGAGTTTCGGATACCAAATACAAATTCCGTGCCAAAGCTCGCGCTGAAAATGGAGCGACAATCAGTAAATACACTGTCGTCGTCACGAACAGCGCTGGCAAAACCGTCAAAACTCTATCAGTATCAAGCTCCAACAGCGACGTCACCACCGAAGACATCACCCTCGAGCCAGGCAGCTACAGCGCTCAAGTAACGGTGGCCACCAGCCAAGGCAACAAAACCGGCAGCAAATGTAAAACCAGCTTCACCGTGCCGACACCAGGCGTGTCGGTCACCAAAAAAGTTAATGGTAAAGAAATCGATCAAGTCGACGTCAACGAAGACTTTACCTACCAAATCGTTGTCAAAAACACTGGTAGCACGACGTTGCGCGACGTCGTCGTCACCGACGAACAGCCAGCTGGTGTGACCTTCCGCAGCGCTTCTGATGGCTCAATCGCCAACGACACGTGGACACACACCATCGCCAGCCTCGCACCAGGCGCGACCAAATCATACGAACTGATCGCCCGCGCTACCGAAACCGTCTCAGCCGATCAGTCAAAAACCACCAATACCGTCTGTGTTGACACCGGATCGATCGACGGACAACCTGACGACTGTGATGACGCTGTCGTCGAACTACCCGAAAACGAAATCCGCGTCTGTGACCTGGTCAACAACGAGATGATTACCATCCGCGAGAGCGAATTTGACGAAAACATCCACTCGAACGACCCGGACGACTGTGTACGTATCCAAGTCTGTGACTTGGCAACCGACACCGTTATCACCATCCGCAAAAGCGAGTTCGATGATGACAAACACTCACGCAACCTCGACGAATGTGAAAAAATCCAAGTCTGCGACCTAGAGAGCGGCGAGATCATCACCATCGCCCGCAACGATTACGACAGCGAGAAACACTCGGACGACGCCGCTGACTGTGTGCCGGCTGTGTCTGAGTCAAAAGAAGCCACTAATATAACCCAGGACGGCACAGACGCAACGACTGTCACCGCCCAAGCTGGCGACGTCATCAAATACACCATCACCCTGACCAACCGCGGTAAAGTCGCCGCCGAGGGTAGCTTCGTCGAACAGCTCGACGACGTGCTGGAATACGCCAGCATATTAAATGAAGGTGGTGGCGAATTCGACAGCGAAGCCAAAACTTTGAGCTGGCCAGATGTCACCCTAGCTGCCGGCGAGAGTGAATCACGCATCTTCACCGTCAAACTGGCCTCGACAATCCCAGCCGGCGCCCAGGGCGTCTCTGACGCAGCTTCATACGACTGCGTCATGATCAACACCTTTGGTAACGCCACCGAAGTCGACGTCAACTGCCCTGCCGTCAAAGGTGTCGAAACAACCGTCAAAGAGCTGCCGACCACCGGCCCTACTGCCAACATGATCTTTGGCGGTGTGCTGCTCGCGGTCGTCACCTACTTTTACGCACGATCACGTCAACTAAAAACAGAAGTCCGCCTGATCCGACGCGATCTCAATAGCGGTCATCTCCAATCATAAACACGAGGGGTGGGACCATGGTAGAACGACAACACACACGAGAACACGAGCAGCGCGAACAAACGCCTGAACAGTTGCGCGACAACGAAAACAACGTCGAGCGGCTACGCAAAAACGCAGAACGAAACGCGGAACGTAGCAAAGAAAATAAGGCTGAAAAGCTCGAGCAAAGCCGTCAGGACGTCGAACGCGTTGCCGAAAAACAAGAGAAAATAGCCGTCGAATCAGCGCCAGAACGCGCCGAGACTCGACCCGACGTAGCCACTAGATCTGAGCGCAAGCAGGCCTACGACGCCCACATGGACCAGGCACGCTCGCACATGAAACCAGCCGGTAAAACCTTTAGCAAGGTCATTCATAACCGCGCTGTCGAAACCGCCAGTGATATCACCGGTAAGACAGTGGCTCGTCCAAACGCCATCCTGGCCGGCAGTTTCACGGCATTTGTCATGGTGCTCGGTGTCTTTTTGGTCGCTCGTCACTACGGGTATCCACTGTCAGGGAGCGAAAGTATCATTGCTTTTGCGGCTGGCTGGGTACTTGGTGTCCTCTTCGACTACTTGCGCGTCATGATCACTGGTCGACACCAGTAATCTCGAACTCCATACACTCATCACCCTTGTCTGGCATACGAGGGTGATCTTTTAATTTGCTATTTATTTATCGCGCAAACGGAATGAGACTTCGCCTGCCGCCTGATCAGACGACTGCCGGAGGTGCAAGGTGTCTGACGCCTCGGGCTCTGGCGATGTCATGGCCGGCTCAGGCTGTGGTGCCGGTGGCGGTGGCGGGTTGTCTACTGGCCGTTGTGTTGGTTGAACCGGCGCTTGTGGTGAGTTCGCAGGTTGAGTTTGAGGTCGAGCTGGCGTCGGCGGCGAGGTCGCCGGCGGTGTTGGCTGGCTCGTGGCCTGCGCCGGTGGCTGGGCTGGGCGTTGCGGTGCGGCAGTCGCAGTCGATGGTTGTGCCGCTTTCCCGGGCTGGAGCGCTGTCGCCGGCGGCTGCGAACCTCCGCCCATTTGTTTGCGTTTCGCTAACCATTCATCCAAGAACGACGAACCAGACTTCGGTGCACTAGCTGTTGCAGCACCTGGCTTGCCTGGCGTGGCACCAGTCGCTGGCTTGGCTGGTGCCAGGCGAGCAAAGATTTCGCGCTCCACCTCAGCACGTGGCCGAGCATATTTGGCCGCGGACAGTCGCTTGAGGGCCCCACTGAGCTGATCATTGGCGTGTCCCATCGGCGGAATACCGCTCATACTAAACGGCGCCGATGGCACGCCGTGAATCTGCGCCACGCTGACATATTGATAGTTTGGCAGCTTGGTCAGGTCCTCAGCCTCAAAGGTCGGCGTGTAGCGTTTGACCATGATCTCGGCGTCGGTGATACCGATTCGGCCGGTGATCGAGGTACCGACGTTACCGATGATGGCCTCGCGAATCTCATCCTTGAGCTGCGTCATGAACTGATTACCGAGCACCAAGCTCAGCCGGTATTTTCGAGCCTCAGACAAAATCGTCCCGAAACTATCGGTGGCAAAGTTCTGAAACTCGTCGACGTACAGTGTGAAATCTTGCCGCTCTTCTTCTGGTATATTAGCCCGCGCCATAGCAGCAGCATTAAACTTCATCACAAAGATAATACCGAGCAGCCGCGAGTTCAGTTCGCCGAGCTTACCTTTTGACAGGTTGACCAGCAAAATCTTGCGGTTGTCCATGATGTCACGAATGTTAAAGCCGCTCTTGGTCTGACCGATGATGTTGCGCATGGCGTCGTTACTGATAAACGGACCGAATTTCGAGACCACCCAGCTGATCACCTCGCCAGCTTCATTCGAACGCTGCGAGGCCGGAAACTCTTTGGTCCAAAAATCGAGCACCTGCTGGTCTTTGACGTATTTGAGCTTGCTGCGCATAAACTCTTGATCGACGAGTAGCTTCGGAATATCAACAAAGGTGCCGCCCTGCGGATCGGCCATCAGCAGCAGCGCACAGTTGCGAAAAATGTGTTCCAACCGCGGACCGACGATACCGGTGTGGCCAGGGTCGTACAGTCCATACAGCATATTGATGGCTTCCTGGACCAAGAAGTCTTTCTGATCCGGGTGATCGAACTCAAACATGTTCAGGCCTATCGGATTGGTCATGTCGCTCGGATTAAAGTACACGACGTCTTCGACACGCTCTTTTGGTATTTTCGACAACAATGATTCCACCGAATCACCATGTGGGTCGACAAAAGCAAATCCGCGGCCGTCCATCATATCCTGAAACGCCAAGTTTTCCTGCAACACCGACTTACCAACACCGGTCTGACCGATGATGTGAATATGACGACGGCGGTCTTTGTCAGTAATGCGGATTGGTTTTTTGGTGCCGCGAAATTCGTTGTAGCCGATCAACAGTCCATCGTCCATCACTTGGGTCGGGCCATCGACTTGCTTAGACATTTGGCGCTGCACCTGCGAGGTCGGGATACTGTGTTGATCCGGCAAATGGAAGATTGTCGCTAGTTCGATACTATTAAGAATATTTGTGGTCACCGTCTGCGGGAAGAATCGGAAGATAAATGACGTTACCAGACTATCGATATTTTTTGACGTCGTAAATTTGAAGCCGTTGAAACTAGCCGAGTCGAACAGTGAAAACGCCGAGATGATATTAGCCAGTATCCCCTGGGCACGCGCAGATGTGTTAGAAGATACAACAACTCGAATCAGTACTTCGTAGCCGGGATAACGGGTTTTCTCTTGCATCGCTTCTACTGTTGCTTTTTCAACAGCGTTTAGCTCTTTGATCTCGTCCGGTTTCTTGGCTTTGTCTTCGCTGGTCTCGGGCGGCTTCCAGAGTGCTTCCATGATCTCGCGCGGCTGGATAAACGATTTTAGAAAATCACTTCCCCCGCCCGACTTGCCAGTGGTCTTTTCTTTGATGATTTTTTCAGCTTCGCTGATGGTGTTTTTTGCCCAGCCCTCACTAGCTGGCCGCAGCATGATCTGGATGCCGATACCATCTTCGCGCGAGGCGCTCGACAGTGCATTCAGTAGCGCCCGTGACGCGTCGCGTTTCGACTCGAGATAGGTCGAGATTGGATATGAGTAGTGTTTTTTGAGTGTAAACTCACCACCGATCGTACCACTCAATTTGCCGACCTTGCTAAACACATTGTGTTCGGCAACTTCCTCGAGGCGCGATGATGGATAGGCTGCTGATATCGCTTGCTTGACCGTGTCAATCAGTACCGTCGGCACGACCGCATAGTAATACACCAGCCCGTCGCGGGCCACAATCTCAAATGAAATATGTCGCTGGCCGTAGATCTTGGTTTTGAAGCCCTTGGTCGCAGTGCTCGAGATAATGTTGTACATAGTCTGAGCCTGCGAAATCGCTTCTTCGGTCATGTCGCGCTTATCTCGGGCGCCGGCTTCGATATCGTCACTGGATGGCGGCAAATGAATGAGCAGCGGCACCATCTTGAGGCCACGCTCATAGTTTTTTGATTCGCGCAGCGATTTTCGCATCGCAAACAACCAAAATCCGACACCGACCACCGCGATCAGCATCGTCAAGATAATTGTTACGATCACACCATCCATCTACGTCATCCGCCTCTCGGTATTAGTCCCCAGGGTCCCCGATTTCACGACCATAGCGTTTACGGACGTATTCGATCTGGAGTTTTTTGACCTCTTGTTCGCGGCGATATGGCTCGTCTTTGGTCTCGGCGATAATCTTTTTGGCTTTATCGACCCATTCTTTTTCGATGACATCGTCATCAGACGCGACGAGTGGTGTGGCGTCATCTGTAGCTACTGCACCAGTGGTCGTCTGTGTGTCATCGACCTGCGGTGCTGGCAAACTCGTCGATGGCATACCCTGAGGCGGCTGCGTGTTTTGCTCCGCCCTCGTCGGCATCTTTTCAGCGATCGACGCCATCCCACCAAGCTGTTCTCGCCCAGCTGACCCCAGTTCGTGACGCTGGTACGGCTGCGCCTCTGGGCGTACTTGCTCCGCGTTCGGAGTCGTTTCGGGCGTTTGCTGACCAGGTTCCATATCTGTTAAATTATAGCATAAGCATCGGCGGTGTTATAGGGGTTTAGCCTCGTTTTGCGACATAAAATACTGCCACCGCCACAAATAGGCCGATGAAGACGACATCAAGCAGCGTGACGGGGCCAACGGTGCGCATGGCGATCAACATGACCGGCGCCAGGGCGACCACCGAAGCAAATTGGTAGGCTCGCCATAGGCTCAATCCACCAGCCGATCGACCACGTAACGTTCGAAGGATCCTCGACGTATCGCGCAGCATGAACGTGACGGACGTCGCGCCGAGCCGTCTCGAGCTCGCGCGCGCCTTCGTGTCGGCGCTGGGCGAGCGACCCTCCGGCGATCGCGTCGGCCTCGTGGCCTTCGCGGGCTCCGCG
>JAUIGH010000033.1 GCA_030429935.1 bacterium
CATCAGCTACTCCAGATCAAACCACACCGGATACATCTGAAAATGTGCCTGGTCAGCAAAGTTCCAGCTGCGATGTCGCCGACGAGCTCGAAACTCGAGTTCGCTGCTTCGTTGCTGCCTGGTACTTGCTCGAGCCGTCTGACACCACTGAGTCGAAGACGGCACGAGTTGCGCCCTACGCGACAGATGCATTTCTGTCGCAATACGCCGGCAAGCTCGAGGTGTACACCAAGCCGCTCGCCGACCAAGCCAGGATCGGCCAAGGTGTCACCATCCGAGCCGAACCCGGCGAAGTAGTGCAGGACAGCACCGGCGACCCGAGTACCATACGGGTCGTAACCTACGTCACGGTGTCTGAACAGATGCCAGATTCGGCGAGTTCACCAACTCACACGAAGTTCTGCGAGATGCACTGGTTTAACGATCAGGGAACGTGGAAAATCGTCCGATTCGATGATGTCACCACGGGTGGTGCTGATGCAGATACCGACATAGATGTGGTCGACGATGGCTAAGAAATTACTCATCTTTGTCGTCGCGCTATGTACGTTGATGGCTATTGCGTCCACGGCCGGTATCGTGTTGTTTGCATCGTTGTTTATGCAGCCAGACTGCGGGACGACGTCGGACAGCACGGTTAGCTCAGCGCAAGTCGTCATCGACGGTGACAGTATCATCGTCGGCGACAAACCGCTCGATAGTGATCAGATCCGTATCGCTGAAGAGATCATCGGCCAAGGCCGAGCACGAAATCTCAGCGAAAAGGACATCATCACAGCGGTTGCTGTCGGCTACCAAGAATCGGGACTTCGCAATCTCGACCATGGTGATGAGGACTCGCTCGGTGTGTTTCAGCAACGACCCAGCCAGGGTTGGGGCACACCCGAGCAAATCCTGACCGTCTCGTACGCTGTCGGCAAGTTTTACGACGAGCTAGAGACACTCCGCAATCGCCACGCCATGACCGAGCTCGAGATAGCGCTGGCAGTTCAGAGGCCTGACCGTCGCGCCTACTTGGGTCAATTCCCATACAGCGCGAATCATCGCTTCACCAACTGGCTACCGCTGGCACGGGCGCTCGTCGCGGCCGGTGCTGACAGTCCTGTCACCGAGATGACGACTCAGACCAGCGCGCAGTGTACGGTCGAGCAGACCGCTAGCGGCGTGCCAAGACTGACGAAGTCGCTCGGCAAGGTCGGCACTTGTCCTGGAGGGACACCGACACGAATCGGCGAAGCTCCAGGCGGCGGTCAGGTGCAGCTCTGCGATGTATTCGGCGTGGAAATCGAAGCTGGCATCAGTGCCAACCTCGAGGCCTTGTTCATCGCAGCTCGTCAAGACGGTATCGTGTTTGGTGGCTGGGGCTACCGCAGCCACTCGACTCAGATCGATCTTCGTGAGGAGCACTGTGGAACGTCTTATTACGCCATCTGGCAGATGCCGTCGGACCACTGCAACCCTCCGACCGCCATACCTGGTAAGTCTGACCACGAATGGGGTCGGGCTTGGGACGGCACAGTCAACGGTTTCACTGTAGCGCACGATGATCCCGGTCATCGCTGGCTTCGCAAAAACGCGCAGCGTTGGAACTTTGTCGAGCATCACATCGAGTCTTGGCACTGGTACATTCCGCGATCATGATAGTAGGATGGGTTCTTACCGAGCGTCTGCCTCGCCAAGCAGACACCTCTGTCGGTTTTGGAGCAATCCAAGGCACATATGACAGAGCTTGGCGTCGGGCCATTCCCGACATGGTCAAGCTGAGATAAACCTCTCAGCTTGACCCTTCACCATAGTCATCAAACCAGCTTGATGTCTATGGTGATGACATCAGTAACGATATTGCGTTATTTCATATAATCTAGTATAGTAGTAATAATTCCGTCGAGCCACGACGGTATGGAGTGGCTCGTAAAGCTTTCAATCCATACATCAGGCTCCGGGATCGGAGCTTGAAAATTCGACCAGAAGGGAAGTGCTTCTCGTGGCTGACACCTCAGCAACCGGACCGCACGATGAGATCCCCGGCCAATCGGTGATCGTACCATGGCATCATCACCAGAATGCCCCATCACTGAATTTTGATGGGACTACAGCTGGTGTCGAATTCGTACCCGCTGTCGACCGCACAGCAGATGCCGTCGATGCACTCGAACGACGTGCTCAGCAAGGCCGCGCTGCCATCGCAGAGCGTGTCTCAGAGATTGTGTCTGAGGGTGAGCGTGACGAATGGAAAGGGTTCAAGCAGTATGTCGTATCCCGCCCAGAACTGAAGACCGTCCGTAAAGACGCAGACGTCGGAGGAATAATCTTCGGGATTGCGTACATACTCTTCGGTCTTGTTTCTCCTGTTTTGATACCGCTCCTGACCGCCATTTTTGTGCGCTCGGCTACTAGTGTGGAGCAGTCGAGCAGTGGCGAGTTGGATGCGTTAGTCTTACAGGATGCCATGATTGATTTCGTACCACTGCTCATAGTTTGTATGCAGCTTGTCGGATGGATCGTGCTGTTCGTTTGCGCCTGGGACGGTGCAAGACTAGTGTTTAAATCACTACCTGGTTACGATACAGCCATTCGACAAACGAGTACCTGGTACGTCGCCCGCGCCTACTCTAGGCATAGCGGCACAGGCAGACGCAAGCAATACCTCGACACCGTCTACGTAGCCGCTGATCAGCGGGTATTGTACACCGAGATGCGTCCGCGTGACATGACCGGCAAACTGCTCGAAGAGCAGCTGACATCAGTCGAAGATCTCGACGATGATGATCTGAGGCCTATCTGGTACGCCCTCAACCCTTCGTAGTCCACCCCTCAAGCTCCAACCCCCGGCCATGTGTCGGGGGTTGGTTCATGTTTGGGGTGGGTGCTTAGCTGCTTGAATTTATCTGTGTAATGTTGTATTATGTGTAATAATTCCGTCGAGCCACGACGGTATGGAGTGGCCCGTAAAGCTCTCAATCCATACATCAGGCTCCGGGATCGGAGCTTGACAGATTAGGTTAGGAAGTGAATCACATGGTTTACGACGATGTTTCTGGTCAGACAGACGTGCCGAGAGGAATCGGTGACGACGCCAAGACCGCAGCAGCGGCCGATGCGCCACTACCAGCCTGGCAGCCGGATCGCGGGGATGGGCCGCAGGATGACAAGCCTGTTGACGTCATCGCCCACTTGAAGCAGGTGCGACAAGAGCGCCAGCAGGAGATCGACGCCAACACCGCAGCAGCATTGTCACAGCAACGTCGTAACGCGTACGATGCGATGGACAAGCTGTATCGGTCGGCAGAAGAGCGCGGCTATGAGCAAGTGTTCGAACTGACTGACGCCTACATACCACACGAGCGTAACACCGTCAGTCGGTGGCTGCCGTCGATTGCACGGCTGATCGCGTATGGCGCTGTAACAACACTGACGTTCGCTATCAGCCTCTGGTACCTCATCATACTCATACCGGCATCGGCGGCGCTGTTGATCTGGGTCGTCTTGTTGATAGGTGGCAGCGAAACTTTCTTGCGACCCAAGACATACTTGGTCAAGCAGGAGGTACCATGGATCGCTCCGAAGCCGAGAAACCTGATGGATCGATGCGAACACGTAAGCAGTCACCGTGACGAATGTTATCACGGAACGACAGTTGCCGTCAGCGTGTCGACCGATCACAATGTGGTGATTTGCACCGGCAGCGAATTGATCCTGCGGCCCGTTATGGACTGCGACAAGTCAGAGCTCGATTCGATCGAGCCACTACTGACAACCTGACCAACCCTCAAGCTCCGAGCCCCGACAATTACGTCGGGGCTCGGTTCACATCTATCCCTCGACTAGTCGAATGCCCGCCCCGTGTGAACGGAGTAGACAATCGACGTTCATAGGGCGGGCTAGTAATTGATCACCGCTCCTGAGGTGATGTCGATGACCGCCACCGCGGTGCTATCCGCACCGCCATCCTGGCGATACCAGACCCTCAGCTCGTCACCGACGAGCATGATATTGGTGATCTCGACGTCGCCGACGCGGAGCATCGGTCGATTCGACTTGCGGTCGACGAGCTCGTCGACCATCACCTCGATCGAGCCACCCGGACAGACCAGCGTGACGCTGTCGTCGTTGACGACAGCGTTAGAGCAAGCATAATTGGTCTGCTCGTAGGTCGTGATGGTGTTACCCATCGCGGTGTCGCCTCCGATCCAGCCGGTGACGAACAGCAGTAGGGCGATCAGGTTCGTGAACATTTCCATATCTCCTCATAGTCGGTGAAACGTTCGTAGAGTTTATAGTATCATTTATAAATCATTTTGTCAATTGATGCATACTCACTAAAAAAGCGCTAGGTAAGGGTGGGCATCACCTAGCGCCATTTTACCCTTCAACCCACACCAGGACGAAGCGACAATCGAGTAAACTCCACGTAACTCGAGCGCCTGGGCGAACCACTATTGTGTAGTCGTCCTATTGAAATGGTATCCTCCGGCGAACCAGAGGGGTCAA
Organism: bacterium; assembly: GCA_030429935.1. GTDB lineage: Bacteria > Patescibacteriota > Saccharimonadia > Saccharimonadales > Saccharimonadaceae > SZUA-359. The sequence continues at coordinate 4,492 of JAUIGH010000033.1, forward strand.
AGGGATTAGTATGCATGCAATGTTTGGGATGCCGTAGAAAGTGGAGGGTAGATACTGTCTATGGCCATTGCACACAACCTAACATAAACGATTTCACCGAAGTGAAATCTGTTAGAATAGGGGGTATAAGGTGCTTGATCAAAACTCTCGCGGTTATGACCAATCGCTTTGTAATATAGCACGGACTTGACAATATGTCAACACTTTTCGCACAAAAAACTCCGAAAATCAAGAAACTCGGACTGGACCATCATCCGTACCTCGAGAAACTGGCGCAGATTGCTGATCCGCCTGATCTATTGTATTGCATGGGCGATATCCCGACTGAGCGCCGTCCGACAGTGGCGATTATCGGCTCGCGCAAGCCTTCACACTACGGCCGTGAAGTCACGCAGCAGCTGGCGAGCAATCTGGCGCGTCGCGGCGTCGTCATCGTTAGCGGTATGGCGCTGGGGGTTGACGCCATCGCCCACCAGGCCGCTTTGGACGCTGGCGGTACGACGATTGCCGTCCAAGCCAACGGCCTGCACACACTCAATCCGCGTAGTAATCGCCTGCTCGGCGAACGCATCATCCAGCAGGGCGGGGCGATCTTGAGCGAGTACGAGCCGGGTATCGATGCGATGAAACACATGTTTCTAGCGCGTAATCGACTGGTCAGCGGCCTATCTGACGCTGTCATCATCACCGAAGCCGCCGCCCGTAGTGGCACACTCAACACCGCCGCTCATGGTTTGACCCAGGGCCGCGACGTCTACGCCGTCCCCGGCAACATCACCAGCCCGATGAGCGCGGGCTGCAATCATTTGATCGCACAGGGAGCGCTACCAATTACATCAGTCGATGACTTTATCGAGCAGTTTTTGCCATCGGGCGATACAGTCAGCGCACAGACGACGCTGCCACTCGGCACAACCGAGCTCGAGACAGCAATCATCGAGCTCCTCGCTAGCGGCGTGCGTGATGGCGATGAGCTGTTACAAAAAGTCGACTGCAATGCAGCCGACTTTAACAGTGCGATGACCATGCTCGAGATCAATGGCGTGATCAAGCCGCTCGGCGGCAACCGGTGGACGTTGACCTAAATTCACGCCGCTTTCGCGTAGGCATCTTGATCGACACTTTGTCGTGCAACGGATTGTACCCAAATCAAAACTTGCTCATCGATGCGATTATTGAGCATTCGACGGACCTCATCCCACTCCGCCTGAGCCTGGAGTGATTGTTCGTCATGCGCCTCAATCGCATCCGCATAGTCAGCTTCGATCTCTTCTTTGAGCTGTTCGTAGACAGCAGCAACATCGAGTGCGTCGATCTCTTTACCCTGTGATTCATAACGTTCGAGCTCCGTCTCGGTCCATTCATCCATCACATCGCTAAACTTTGGATGTTGACCCTCTAGCGCGTGTTCAGCGGCAATGACTTCAGCCAAATACTCCTCACAGTCGCTAATCAGTTGTTCGTATTGACGTTGTTCGAGCGCTGTTGCTAGCGCTTGATGCATTACCATACGATCAACCGCATCACTCTCTAAATAATTCTTCGTATCGATTTGCAAATCCGACGTATCCATCGAAAAAGATGCGGCTTCGGGTGGCAGGGTAGATGTGCCAACATATGACCGTCTATGGACTCCTAAAAATGCTGCTTCATCGCCTGTAATTTTGTTTTGATCGACATCGACTTCCATAGTCACGACCTTTCGTATTACATGGCGCTCAAGAGGCCTCGGAGGTGGCGGTGCATCCCGGGGTCGGGTGAACGTCTATAGTTTTATATTACCATGATATTGATTAGCTGTCAACTACAATATCTCGGTTGTAAATGTTTGTCTACGCGTGTATAAGCGTTATCACTAGTGTACGCCTCTCTAGAGCGCTTGACAACAGTACTTTGGACTTTTTTGCAAGTTTTATTGCTTTTTTACATTTCAGCCGATAGTATGGTGATTTGCGACGCGTCGATAAATGCGTATAGTGAATGAATATATGAGCAAAAACCTCGTCATCGTTGAGTCACCAGCCAAAGCAAAGACTATCGAAAAATACCTCGGGAGTGATTTTCACGTGCTCTCGAGCATCGGCCACATCCGTTCGATCGCCAAAAAAGTCCGAGGCGGGGGAGAGCCGATCGACGTCGACAATGGCTTTGCCACCACCTACGAGGTCGACCCAGAAAAGAAAAAAGTTATCGCCGAACTAAAACGCGCTGTCAAATCCGTCGGCTCTAGCAATGTCTGGCTAGCAACCGATGAAGACCGCGAAGGGGAAGCCATCGCCTGGCACTTGTGCGAAGTGCTCGACCTCGATCCGGCTACCACCAAACGGATCGTTTTTCACGAGATCACCAAACCGGCTATCCTGGCCGCGATCGGGAACCCGCGCACCATCGACATGAAACTCGTCGAAGCCCAGCAAGCCCGACAGATCCTCGATCGCATCGTCGGCTTTGAACTCAGTCCGGTCGTCTGGCGCAAAGTCCCCGGCGGCAAATCGGCCGGCCGCGTCCAAAGCCCGGCTGTGCGCCTACTGGTCGAGCGCGAAGCCGAAATCCGCGGCTTTGCAGGCTCATCACAATACCGCGTTACGGCGCTATTTCACCACGACAACCAAGAATTTAAGGCCGAACTCGATCAGCGCTTTGATTCTGAAGCCGACACTCAGAAGTTCCTGGAATCTCTGGCCGGCGCCGAATACGCCGTCAGCGACATCACCAAAAAACCCGGCACCCGCAACCCGTCAGCGCCATTTACGACCAGTACGTTGCAGCAAGAAGCCAACGCCAAGCTAGGCTACGGCTCACGCGCCACCATGAGCTCGGCCCAAAAACTGTATCAAGACGGTAAGATCACTTACATGCGCACCGACAGCACCAATCTGTCCGGACAAGCCATCGCCGCGGCAACCGACTATATCAAGCAACTCTACGGACCAGAATATTCCCAGGTGCGCAAATTCAAGACCAAGAACGCCAGTGCCCAAGAAGCCCACGAAGCTATCCGTCCGACCGACATCACCCGCGAAACTGCGAGCAACAACGAATACGATCAGAAATTATACGACCTGATCCGCCGCCGCACCTTGGCTAGCCAGATGAGTCCAGCCAAACTCGAGCACACCACGGTGACGATCACGATTTCGACGGCCAGCCAGACGTTTACCGCCAAGGGCCAGGCCATTACATTCGACGGCTTCCTGCGCGTCTATGGTGCCAGCAAAGACGAGTTGTTGCCACAGTTGACAGCCAACGATAAACTCAATGTCACCACCGTCACCGCTCGCCAGACCTTTGCTAAACCACCAGCCCGCTACACCGAAGGTAGCCTGGTCAAAAAACTCGAAGACCTGGGGATTGGCCGACCGAGCACCTATGCGACCATCATCGATACCGTGCAGACGCGCGGCTACGTCGAAAAAGGCGAATCCGAAGGCGAACCACGCGACATCATCGTGCTGGAGCGCAGTGGCGATGACATCTCGCGCGATGTCGAGAGCGAAAAGACCGGCTCGACCCGTGGTAAACTGGTGCCGACACCAGCCGGCGAGCTGATTGCAGGATTTTTGGGCGATCATTTTGAACAAATCGTCGACTACGATTTCACCAGCGATGTCGAGGAGCATTTCGACGACATTGCCGAAGGCTCACTAGCGCGCAACACCATGCTCGAAGAATTTTACAAGCCGTTTCACAAACTGATCGAAGAATCTGGCGACATCGATCGCAGCCAAGTCGGCTCCAATCGCGAGATCGGCACCGACCCAAAATCGGGCAAACCGATTATCGCTCGGTTTGGCCGCTTCGGCCCGATGCTGCAGCTGGGTAGCACCGACGACGAGGAAAAACCCCAATTCGCACCGATGCCACGCGGTGCTCGTATCGACGACGTGACGCTCGAACAAGCCCTCGAGGCATTCAAGCTACCGCGCACGCTCGGCGAGACCGACGACGGCAAAGTGATTAAAGCCGCCATCGGTCGTTTCGGACCATTCATCCAAATCGGCACCAAAACCAAGACGAATAAACCGCTCTACGTTAGCCTCAAAGAAGACGATCCGCACGATATTGGACTGGAGCGCGCACTCGAATTGTATGCCGAGAAACTGAAAGCCGAAGCCGAAAAGCACATCGCCGACTTTGGCGCCGTCAAAGTCCTAAATGGCCGCTGGGGCGCCTACGTCACCGACGGCAGCAAAAACGCCAAAGTGCCAAAAGACATCGATCCAAAATCACTCACCGAAGCTGACGCGACCAAGCTGCTCAAAGAAGCACCCGCCAAAAAGCGCGGCGGCCGGGCTCCAGCCAAGCGTAAAAAGTCGAAATAGCCACAAGCGGCATGCTATACTAGCCGCA
>JAUIGH010000034.1 GCA_030429935.1 bacterium
AGCACCGGTGTCAATAAACTAATTCCAGCGCCGAGTACGCTCGTCAAAGCGATGGCGATAAAATATCGACGCAAGTTCGAGGTGTAGCCGATGATGGTGCGGATCGGATGCACGTTTGGTCGTCTCCTATATGATGTTTATACTAGCAAAATATTGTATCAAATCTGCTAGCAGATTACATCCGATCCGTGCTATACTTTCAAGCGAATGTCACTACTCAAAAATCTAAAATTCGCAATTCATGCCATCACAAAATCTCGTAGCGACGACAGCAATCTGGCTAGTCTTCGGTTCGGCGAAAATCTGTCGCCGAACGTGCGAGCGATACGCCTATCGATAGCGGTCGCCGACTCACTGATCGGCGCTGGTGTGGCAGTCAGCGACGTGGTCGCCATGAGTCTCGATATCACCGAACGCTACTGTAGTCGGCGTGTCATGTTTGATATCAGCTCGACGACCATCATGGCATCACAAGATCGCGGTAACGAGCGCGAGCCACTGACGATGATCCGTCATTCGTCATCACGCACTCCTAACAACCTGCTGATTCAATCTATCCAAGAGCTGGTGCGTAGCATCGATGACGGAGACTTGACGCTCGACCAAGCCGAAGAAGCCTTCGACGCTATCCTGGAAAAACCGCCCAAATATCCGTTTTGGCTGGTAGCACTCGGGGGCGGCACGATTAGCCTGGGCGTGGGCGTGATGTTTGGCGCCTCTCCAGTGATTTTAATTATCATGTTTTTGCTTGGCAGTTTGGTGTCATACATATTGCGTGTACTCAGTCATCATCGGGTGCCAGCGTTTTTCTCACAAGTCTTGTCGTCGATCTTCATCACGCTGGTGGCTGGTGGTGTTGCCTGGCTCGGCAACCAATCTGACCTGGTCTGGTTTCACAATCTCAACCCAACATTGATCGTCATCGGTGGTATCGTCATGTTGGCCGCCGGACTAGCTATCGTCAGTGCCGTCCAGGACGCCATCGACGAATACTATATGACGGCAAATGCTCGCTTACTGCGCGTATCGATGATGACAGCTGGCATTGTGGCTGGTGTTGCTGTCGGACTGTATTTCGCCAAACAAATGGGCATATTCATTGCCGTTGAAGCCGACTCACAGCCGCTCGGCCGCGGTGATTGGCAATTTACCGGCGCAATCCTGATTGCTGCCGGCTATGCGCTCAGCCAACAATCCCGATTAGCCAGCGTATTGTTATCCGGCGCGATTGGCGCGTTGACCTGGTGGACGTACACCGCCAGCAGCAGCGCGATGAATGTCGATAGCGTGGTCGCCAGCGGTGTCGCTGCGATGGTAATTGGTTTTACGGGCACGATTGTCGCGCGATTTTGGCGGACACCGTCGTCAGCCCTAGTTATGGCCGGTGTTGTGCCGCTTGTCCCAGGATTGACACTATTCAACGGCCTGATGCAAGTCATCGAAGAAGCGTCGAGCCGTACGCAATTCCTGGACGGCATGATGACATTGTTTACCGCACTACTCATCGCGCTGGCGATCGCCTCTGGTGCTAGCTTTGGTACCTTTATCGCTCGGCCGCTCCGTCGCACCGTCATACGTGCCCGCAACGCCTTACCACGCCGTGAGTTATATTCGAACACCGAAGAAGATTAGCTAGACTTGTTCTGCGCCGTGTTCATCTCGTGCTGCACTGATGACTGTCTGCACAATCTGACTGGCGTCTGCGTCTGTCAGAGTTTTATCCTGGTGCGTCAGCGTGATACGAAACGTAGTCGTGGTAGTGTCACTATCGTCAGCACGGTAAATACTCAGCGGCTGAACATGGGTGGATACATCTGCATCAGCATCGGCCAGCGCCGTGCGAACCGTCTGATTGACATCTGCATATCGAATATCACTAGCATGCCGCAACGAAATATCCTGCGTCGTACTCGGGTAGCGCGATAGCGGCGTATAGGTCGTGCGAGGTTGGTTATTTTCAAACGGCGAGAGGAACAGCTCAAATCCAGCACTGTGTTCGGGTAATTTGAAATTGCGAAGCACACTCTGCGTGAACTCCCCGATGACACCGATAAATTTGTCGCCGATCCACAGCATGGCAGAACGCTCAGCGTCAAATGGTGCCATGAGCTGACGCAGTCCATCAAACTCGCCCGCGTCAAACTCGGCCAATGGCTGGTGATGCACATCCATTCCCCACGCGTCGGTTAGCTGTTGTACCAATCGTTTACATGCATAGTACGGCGCACCTGAGCCTGGTTGTTTGGCGGCGTAGACACCGGCCACGCGACCGAGCTCAACTGGCAGTCCGTCGTCACTTGTGGCGTCTTTGTGATGGGCTTTGCCAATTTCAAATAGCGTGAACTCGTCATGCCCAGCTTTGATATTCATATGAACGTTCGCAATCAAGCTCGGCAACACGCTGAGTCGATAGTACTGCAAGTCAGGGCTGAGCGCATTTGATAATTTGTAGGCTTTGTCAGGATTTTGACCGACGCGTGTCAGGATATTTTCGTGCACAAAGCTGTATGTCAGGACTTCATTCGCGCCAGCGTTCGACAGGACATCGCGAATTTGGCGCATCGCCTCACGCGATTGATTTTTGGCAACCGGTTTGGTGCTACGGCTTGGCAGTTCGCGCGGTAATTTGTCGAATCCATACAGTCGACCGACTTCTTCGACAATGTCCTCTGGGTACTCGATATCGGTTCGCCATGGTGGAGCTGTAACCAGCAGGTTTTTGTTGTCGTCAGACATATGAGCCGCAAAATTCGCTGGTCGCAGGATATTACCAATTTGCGTTTCATTTAGTTCTATACCCAACCGTTGATTTACAAACTCAGCCACGATTGGCATATTCGAGCAGTAACTATGTGAATTATCTAGCGCTTCTTTGGTTGCGCTGTTCATCAAGTCATGCACGACACTGGCTTGCTGACCACCAACCATTGTCATTAATTGTGCCAAGATACGATCATTCATCAGCGCACTCTGGCCCTTGTTGAATCGTGTCAACGCATCAGTAAATACCCCGTGACGCATGCTGCTTTTTCGCACCGCATACATGTCAAAGTTCGCCACTTCGAGCACGATGTTTTTTGTCTCGGCCGACACTTCGCTGTTTCCACCGCCCATGATTCCACCTAGTCCCACCGGACCTTCGCCATCGACGATCACGATATCGGTTGCATCCAGTTCGTACGTCTTGTCGTTCAGTAAGCGAATCGTTTCGCCTTGTTTCGCCATGCGAGTACCCAGCGAGTGACCGCGAAGTTTGTCGTAGTCGTAGGCATGCGTTGGCTGCGCCGTCATCAGCATGATGTAATTCGTCGCATCGACGATGCTATTAATCGGCTTGCCGCCCATGGCGACCAGTTGGCATTTGAGCCACAGCGGACTTTGTGTGACCGTAATGTTCTTTATCGCTACGGCCATAAAGCGCGGCACGGCGTCTCCGGCTTCATTGAACACCGTCAGATCGAGATCATCTGGACTGTCAAACTCCGAACGAGTCAGATACCATTCTGGGTTTTCGAAATGATTTTCGAGTGGTTCGTCGGCGTGTGGATCTAGCTGCAAGATCGCCGAGATTTCACGAGCGACACCGAGCTGACCAAATAAATCAGGCCGATGTGTAAACATCTTATTTTCAATATCGATGATGGTATCATCGAGCCCAAACACCTCTGCAAAACTCGCACCAGCAGATAATTCCGCACCATTGGGCACATCGTGTTCGGTAATATCGACGATACCGTCATGGTCGTCGCCAATCCCTAGCTCTTTGGCACTGGCTAACATACCGTGACTCATCTCGCCGCGCAGTTCGCGCGCACCTAGCCGGAATTCGTCGGCGCTACCATAGGTGCTCGGCACGATTGATTCTGGCGGCAACCATACCGCCCACATGTCAGCTTTTACGTTATTGGCACCGCAGACGATTTGGACCAAATCTGCTTCGCCGACATCTACCTGACACAAACTCAGCTTGTCAGCGTTTGGGTGCTTGACGCATTCGACGACTTTGACGATCTTCGCGTCTTTGTACTTCGCACCCAGATCGATGATTTCTTCGACACCACCGAGTTGACGATTGATTCGATCGACCAGTTCGTCAACCGGCGGCAATTCCATGCCGGTAAGTTGTTTTACTATATTCAAACTTATTTTCATAGATTCTTCTCTGGGCTTGAACCCTCAATCGTTGTTCTCGATCCGTCACGAAACGTCGCCTCGAGCTTAACAAAAACATCGTTCGGATTTAAATTGGTTTGATCAAACGTCATTTTTCTGTTTTCGGGATCTATAAATATTTGGGCCTTATCTTTTTGGCCTTTTTTACCTGCGTACACTACTACCTGAACACCTTTTTTTTCACTATTTTTAACTTGTGCTTTAGCGAAATACTCACTATCTCCAACTTTTACTTCGTCTTCTTTACTCGCGGGGACCAAATATCCATCTATGTCAAAATAGTCTGCATCCTGATACATTTTTGACTCTAAACGTCTACTTATTAGCTTTTTAATTTCATCAGGTTGTGTGCTGAAATGAATTGTATGACCTTCTGGACAGGTAACTGAACTCACAGGAAATCCGTATTCCCCGTAATCGTCATCCGTTTTTATCATGTGCTCTTTGCAGATAATCTCTAAGTTATCATGATAATCAAGAAACACGCTATCGTTGTAAGGTATAAGTTTAGGCTTTTGCATCTAAAACTGCCTTAAAAAATCTAACTTAGCGGATTCAAAATGTCGGACGTCTTCGATCTGATGCTTCATCATGATGAGACGATCGATACCACAACCAAACGCAAATCCAGTGTATTCAGTCGGATCGATGTCGGCTGCGCGTAATACATTTGGGTGAATCATGCCGCAGCCCAGCAGCTCGACCCAGCCTTCGCCTGAACAAACTTTACATGAGTCATTCTCTCCAGCGCAAAACGGGCAGCTGAGCGCGAACTCAAAGCTGGGTTCGGTAAATGGAAAATAAAACGGATTGACTCGCACATCGAGCTTTTGGCCATAATATTCTTCGAGAAATGTCTGTAGTGTCGCGATCAACATGCCTGCATGTACACCGCGTGCAACATAGATACCCTCGACTTGGTAAAACGTGTGTTCGTGCCGAGCATCCAAGTCTTCGTTGCGGAACACTCGATCTGGTACGATAGCCGCAATAGCTTCACCGTGGTCCAGGCTATCGCGATATTTTTTCATGACACGGTTTTGCATGGTGCTAGTGTGCGCCGGCGCGATCAATGGCTCGCCATCAGCGTCTTGCTCGACCGTCATAAATGTATCGTAATCATCGCGGGCTGGGTGGCCTTTTGGAAAGTTCAGACTTTCGAACACATGATACTGGTCGTCAATTTCGCGCGATGACTCGGCCACATAACCCATGCGCTGAAAAATATCGACAATGTATGCAATCTCACGCGAAATCGGATGAATCGAGCCCCGCGCTGCTGGTGCGAGCTGTGGCAACGGCGCGTTGACATCCATCGGTGCAGTCACATCGATCGGCGCTCGATCTAACTGTGCCAACATGTCTTCACGCACAGTGATAGCTGATTCGAGCGATTGTTTGAGCTGATTGACCGACGCGCCAAACGCTGCTTTGTCATCTGCGTCTCGGATCTGCGCGTAGAGCTGTTTCAATTCGGGCGCACGAAGCACACTGCGCGGCTGATCACTTGTCTCCACGCGCGCTAATAATTCTGTCTCGAGCGCTGCAAAATCTGTCATATCACTTAATTATACGGTAAAACTGCGGTAAACGAAAAAGCCAAATAATACCACAGCCGCGACAAAGATCAGCGCCCACGCCCACGCTAGACTCGTCGTCTGCTTGGTGCCCTCGATGTAGCTGCTGTCATCGACGCCATCCGGCTGCTCGGATTCGTTTTTGCTACGAGCGGCTGCTTTGGCGCGCAACTCCGCATCAATACGTTGCTGCAATTCGCTTCGGTTTTCATTCTGTCTCTGATGTAAACTCATGCTACCACTATATGCTATACTGACTGCATATTCTAGTAACTAAGGAGGAATACATGGCTACTACCAAAAAAGCCACGTCGTCACGTACGACAAAAAAGACTGCTTCTGCTGGGTCGCGCAAAAAAGCCGCTCCGAAAACAGCTGCAAAACCTACTAAAGTAACCCGCGTTTCTGCCAAAGAAGCTCCGGCACGTAACGTCGCCGCTGGCGTCGGCACGACGACTGCACGTCGACTGGACAGCAACGTGCTCAACATCGTTATCGCCGAGCTCGTCGGTACATTTGTGCTGACGATGGTCGCTCTACTCAGCTTCCAGAACGTCATGCCACTGTACGTCGGTTTGACACTGGCAGTCCTGGTGATGAGCATCGGTGCCGTGTCAGGTTCACACGTCAACCCTGCCGTGACATTTGGTCTGTGGGCTGCCGGCAAACTGAAAAGTATGCTGCTGCCGTTTTACTGGCTAGCACAATTGCTCGGTGCGATGGCTGCATTTGTCATGGTCAACGGCCTGTCAGGCGGCGACTACGCTCTCAACTTTGGCAACTTCAGTACATTTAGCTGGGGTATCTTTACGGTCGAGCTCGTCGGTACCGCCGTATTCCTATTTGGTCTGACGATGGCTGTCAGCCGCGTCGATTTGTCGGCTGCCGGTAAAGCCGTCGGCGTCGGCCTATCACTGATGGTTGGTTTGCTGGTTGCAGGTAGCTTGCTATCGAGCGTCCAAGCTGGCGTCGACCAGAGCCAAATCGGCTTTGAGCAAGACGAAGAAACCGGTGCGCAATCACTGACAAACGTACCGCACGAACTGCGTGTCAAAGGTGCAACTCTGAACCCAGCAGTCGCATTAGCTAGTTCAGAAAACACTGACTCACAGCTGCAGAGCCGCCAAGTTGCCGAAGGCGAAACTGTTTACACCCGTCTGGGTTGGGAAGTCATCGTCGCAACACTCGTCGGTGCAGCACTGGGATCAAACCTAGCTCGCTTGACCAACCACCGCTTCAACGTCTAGTATCGGTCGAGGAGTATAAAACTCCCGCTCATGTTAGCGGGAGTTTTTATGTGCCGCACTGGCTCTATTCTTGATTTGGCTTATCGAGCAACAGTGGCTCGACGGCCGGTGTGGTTTCGGCAATCTTGACGACGTCTTTGTCCATACGCGCCAGACTCTTGTGTGCATTGTTGTAGTGGCCGACGGTCGTCGATAACGTGCTACCGAGTTTTTGCATGTAGGTTTCGTGAGCAGAAATATCTTTACCGAGCTTGCCGACGCGCTCCATGATTTCTTTGGCTTGATCTTCGATTTGCAAACTCTTGAGACCTTGCATGACGGTTTGCAAATACGCTAGCAGTGTCGTCGGACTGACGATGATGACTTTTTTGTCGACGAACGCGTACTCGATCAGATCGCGAGCATTCGTGCCAGTCGCACCGACGTTGTTGACCAGTAGATCGTAGTAGATTGCTTCTGACGGGATGAACATGAACGCATAGTCGAGCGTGTTTTCGCTCGGACGGATATATTTGCTGGTTTCGTCGATACGCTTTTTGACGTCGAGTTTAAAGGTTTTTACCAAATCGGCGCGACGTGACTTATCGGTTTCTTCGACCAGGCGATTGTAATTCTCTAAACTGAATTTACTATCGATCGGAATCAAGCGTTTTTTGTCGACATGGATGACCGCATCGACGATTTCGCCGTCTTTGAATTTGTACTGTGTTTCGTAGACGTGCGGCGGCAAGACATTGCTGAGCACAGTTTCTAGGTAGTACTCGCCTAGTCCACCGCGTTGTTTTGGATTTTGCAGGACGTTTTGCAACGTTTTTAATTCATCAGCCACATCGACGACCCGGCGATTGGTTTCATCGAGTTTGGTCAAGCGCTGCGATACATCAGCTACCAGCTTGGCGCTTTCGGATAATTGCTTTTCGACTGATTTTTGGACGCTCATGTTACTGCGTTCCAGCTTGTCGCCCATCGATTCTTGTAGGCGCGTGATGGTGCGTGATAGCTCGACGACGTCGCCTTTAACCAAGTCAACTGCCGATTGATTTTTTAATTCACGCAAGCGTTGATTCATCACCAGCAGCACGACCACAAAACCGAGCACGACAACCGCAAGCACAACGATAAGCAATAGTTCCATACTGCTAGTATAGCAGCTCGGTAGAGATTATAGACCGAGGATCAACCGCATGGCCACGACCAGCAGCACCGTGACGATCAACGCCACCACAAAAGCCCGAATCCGCACCACCCACGCAAACAACGCGTAAGCCAGGCCGAACAGCGCCATCATGATGATCAGGCCCCAGTACCATGCCATATCGGCGGTCAGAGCGAACAAACCCCACAGGCCGACCGTCGCACCGAGCACGACGAGCAACGGACGGTAGACGCGGGTTTGGACCAGCGCGACTAGTCCCAATAATGCACCGATTACCATCGCCACGATCATGGCATAGGTCGGAGCCTGAGCACACTCAGCACCATCGCCTTGGCAGATGATCGTGCCAAATACGTATCGATTGAGCAGATAGGCTGCGCCGTAGACGATTAGACCGACACCGACACCGGTCAGTGCGATTCCAAGCATTTCACGATTGTACAT
>JAUIGH010000035.1 GCA_030429935.1 bacterium
GGCGCTGGGTCTGGCGATGGATCAGATAACCAACCAATTTGGTGATGGTTCGATCATGAAGCTAGGTGAAAATCAAAAAGTTGATGTCGAGCTGATCCCGAGTGGATCATTGTCGCTCGATATCGCACTGGGTGGCGGCTATCCAAAAGGCCGCATCATCGAGATTTACGGCCCAGAATCGAGCGGTAAAACGACGCTGACGTTGCATGCTATCGCCGAGATCCAAAAACAAGGCGGCACGGCAGCATTCATCGATGCTGAGCACGCGCTCGATCCGAGTTACGCTAAAAAACTCGGTGTCGACACCGAAAACCTGCTGGTCTCTCAGCCAGATAACGGTGAGCAAGCCCTGGAAATTGCCGAGACATTGGTCCGCTCTAACGCAGTCGATCTGATCATTGTCGACAGCGTGGCGGCGCTGACACCACAAGCCGAAATCGACGGCGAGATGGGCGACAGCCACATGGGACTTCAAGCCCGCCTGATGAGCCAGGCGCTCCGTAAGCTAACCGGCATCATCAATAAGTCAAAAGCGACTGTCGTATTCATCAACCAGATCCGTATGAAGATCGGCGTCATGTTTGGTAATCCCGAGACCACGACCGGTGGTAACGCGCTGAAGTTTTATGCTAGCGTGCGCGCAGATATCCGTCGTATCGGTCAGATCAAAGACGGCGAGAATATCATCGGTAACCGCACAAAGGTAAAGATCGTCAAAAACAAGATCGCGCCGCCATTCCGTATCGCTGAATTTGACATCATGTACAACGAAGGCATCTCAAAGACCGGCGATGTGCTGGACCTCGGCGTGTTGCACGGTATCGTCGGCAAGTCTGGTGCGTGGTTCGATTACGCTGATGCAAAAATCGGTCAAGGTCGCGAACAATCCAAAAAGTATCTGAAAGAAAATCCAAAAATTGCTGCCGAAATCGAAAAGAAAGTCCGAGAAAAAGTCGCCGAAGCGGAAGTGTAGTGTATGCATAGCGAACCTTGGCAAGTATTCGCCGAAAACGGCGAGGCAGTTATTGGAGAGAGCTATTCAGGAGAAGAATTTCCTGTCGACTCCGTGATGGGCGCAGCCCACGTATGGGTGTGGCGCAACACGCAAGATGGCAAAGAAGTTATGTTACAGAAGAGAGCAGCGAGCCTTTTTTCTTGGCCAGGCTATTTTGATATTTCTGCTGCAGGTCATATCGATGCGAATGAGAGTCCATTACAATGCGCTGTGAGAGAGAGCGTCGAGGAGATCGGATTGGTAGTTGATGAGAGTTTGCTGCATTTCATATTTGCATCGCGGACAGCCCTAGCGAAGAAAGAGATAGATTTTGTGTATCTGTATGAGGTAAACGAGAGTTTTGAGCCTCAATTTGATGATGGCGAAGTTGAACTAGTTGAGTGGGTTGCTATTGCAGATTTTATCGCTCGAGTGAAGTTGCCAGAAAAGAATAATCTTGTAAACCAGGGAGAACACTATTTTGGACTACTTGTCGATCAATTGAATCGTTTATGAGAATTACTGCTCTATCGGCCCAAATTCGTAATCCAAACCGGGTGAATATCTCGATTGATGGTAAGTATCGATTTTCGCTCGATATCACACAAGTCGGTGATCTAGGTATCAAAAACGGTCAGGAAATCAGCGAAGAACAGCTGGCTGAGTACGAACGAGAGAGCGAATTTGGTAAACTATACGCTCGCACGCTCGAGTACTGCCTGATGCGGCCACGCAGCGCGCGAGAAGTGCGCGATTATCTGTACAAAAAAACGCTCAGCAAAAAATATAAGACCAGAAAAGGTGAAATCAAAGATCGGGAAGGGATCAGTCAATCGGTCACCGAGCGTGTGTTTGATCGACTGGTCGAACGCGGGCATATAGATGACGAGCGATTTGCGCGCTACTGGGTAGAAAACCGCAATCAACGCAAAGGTACTTCAATGCGTAAATTACAGAGTGAGCTATACCAAAAAGGCGTCGATCGACAAATCGTCGAATCAGTGTTCGACAAGTCATCGCGCTCGGATGATGAAGAACTGACGAAAATCATCGCCAAAAAACGCGCTAAATACGACGACGAAAAACTTATTGCTTACTTAGCTCGTCAAGGTTTTCGCTACGACGACATCAAATCAGCGCTCGCTGAGATCGATTGATTCGGCTGCCGGTTTTTCTTTGCGAAACGGATTGACGTAGGCGCCGGGCGCAGTCAGAGCAGTGTGTTCGGGCACTTTCGCCTGTGAATGAATAACGATCGCTTCGTCATTGATTTCGATGATCTGACTGCGGTGGACGAGTAACTCGGTGTCATGAAAGCGCTGCATCAACGGTCGCTTGACAGTCAGCTGGACGACCGTGAATGTCGTCGTATCGACGTTATAATCAGATATTTTGCCGAGGCTGCGTCGCTTTTCGTCGGTAACTTTCATGCCATCGAGCCGAAAGCCGAGATCGAGGAGTTCCTTGAGCTTGATGACATCGTTCGATGCGACAAATTCATCGATCGAGTCGACGATCAAGCCGATATCACTCAGCTCTCGGGTATCGGCGATACGGATCAACATCGGATGCTCGGATAGGAGCGGGCCGTCGGCAGTGTAGGCGACGATATCGAGTGTTGCTGGGTCGATGACCGGGTTGATAGTACGGGCCAGTTCACCGCCCGTCTGCAGGCTCATCACCGGTGTCTGTCGTAGGCGCGATCCAAGCAGTAGCATAATCGTAGTATAGCACTATTCCGAAAACGGGTTGATGCGACCCGATGGCAATGAGATGTCTGTGCTGCTATTTGTATCGTCCAGTTCGCTGAGCTCATCGATCGTCGCTTGATCAAACGGCTGCACCGCCGGTGGCATAACCTGGGTCGTATCGGTAGCGTTCAGGATTGTGTTGTTGAGCAGAAACACCACGACGGCCATACTACCGACAACCACAACAACAAACAGCACCACGTGATATCGGTAGACGAGCCGACTGATAGCCGGGCCGATCTTTGATACATCTAGGTCGATGGATTTGCCTTTTTTCATCGTACGTATACCTCGATTTCGAGTGCGTCAGTGTTAACGGTCGATGACGTTTCGCCGCGCGAGAGATTAACGTTTGCGATTTGCATCTTGGTTAAATTTTGCTCAATATAGTTGAGGAAGTTGAGAAAATTACGGTAGTTGACAGGTGTTTCGAGCGACACAGTGACTACTCGTGAACTCAATGCGGGCGCGGCCGGTGCGAGCGATGTCTCTGGAGCTGCGGCGTCAGCTGGCACTGGAACTGCAGGTTCGGCAGTAGCAGGCGCCGGAGCAGCAGCTGCCGCCTCGCTAAAATCATAGCTCGTCACTGATACGCCAGCACGACTCGCGAATGATTCGATGTCGCGGATAATAGTGTCTTGGTATTGGTATTCTTGGCTATCGGCGACAATTTTTTTGGCTTGGGCGACGGCTTGTTGGCTGTCTTCGAGTCGCTGAGCGAGAGTCTGAATGTTCGATAGGTTAGCTGCGCTATTTTCGGTAGCGACGACTTCTTGGTTTACTTCGACCGCATACTCATTCAATAGTTTGACGCCGTACACAACTACCGCCACAACAAGCACAACCGTGAGTGCCACTGATATGCTAAGAACCAGTCGTAGTCGGGAAGCTGAGGTCGTCAATGGATTAGTCATCGAGTAGCTCCGTGTTGAATGTGACGTTTAACGTAGCGCTGTATTCATACTCACTCTCGGTTTGTTTAGATACGGTTTGATAATAAGCATTCGAAAAGTATTGCGAAGCATTGAGGGCGTCTTTGAATCGTTCAAGATGATCTTCGGACTTGGCTTCGGCTTCGAGGGTGGTTGGCGTGCCGATCGTCTCTGGGTCCAACGTAAAGCTCGAGATGACAACACCGGACGGTACAACATCGGCGACACGGAGGATGATATCGGAGTAATCAACTTGTTTATCGAGTATTTGCTTGGCTGTCGCCAGATCAGAGCGGAACGAGTCAATTTCGGCTTGTTGGGCGAGTAGCTCGCGTGCAGAGTTTTCCGCTTCGGTCTTTCGCTCGATCGCCGAATCTTTGGTGCTCGTCAGAAATAAGTACACAAAACCCATCGCGGCAATAATTAGCACCGTCAGGCCGAGGAAAAGCAGTAAGTATCGGAGCAACAGCCGATTGGCTCGACCAGCAGCGAGCTCTTTTTTGGCTCGAGGGGGCATCAAATTAATCATGTCCACAGCTCCTTTTCGTCGACGCTGGCGAGGCCGGCGACGGTGATATAGCGAGGGCGAAATTGTTTAGCAGGTTGGGTGAGCTGACCAAAATCAAGTTTTTGCCATGGACTGGCCACGCGAACTGGCATGACGAGGTCGTTCGTAAAATAGTCGCCGATGCCCGGCACGTTACTGCCAGCGCCGACGATGACAACTTGTTCAATTTTTGCTTCGCCATCGACGCGCTCAGTGTAGTAGCGGATGACCTTGCGGATTTCGACAGTGATACGGTCGAGGCTTGGTTTGAGCGCACGAGATAGCTTGGCCTGGCGCGGGCTCGGTGCGAGGCCATTGATGACTTTGAGTTGGTGGGCGTTATCCAGTGCCGTGCCGAGTTTCCGAGCGATATCGAGGGTGAATGTATTACCGCCGATACTCAGTCCTCCACTGACGCGGATAGCACCGCGGTCGAGCACGGCGATATCAGTGCTAGCTTGGCCGATGTCGACGATCAATGTCGATAGATGACCTTCTTCGGTGGCTTCAAGCACGCGTGCCACCGCATTGATGCTAGGCTCGACAACAACAGGCCGTAGGCCGGCATCACGACAGGCACGGAGGCAGCTGTCGACTAAGTTGCGCGGTATCGCTGACATGATGACGTGAATCGTCTCATCTGTACGCTCGATGATACGGTAGTCGACGTAGAGTGAAGCTAGTGGAATGGGAATATACTGGCTGACTTCGATCTCGACTGCTTCAGCGAGTGATTTTTCTTGATCAGCTGGTAGCGAAAAGGTCCGCGAAAAACTACGCCCGGTTGGTACACCGACGATGCAGTGGTTGCTCGGTAGACTGCCGACAATGTTTTCGCGAAATAGCCGGGTCAGGTGATCACTGAGGTAGGAATTGTCTTCGTCATCAGATTCCAGTGCTTCTTGCATCTTGGCTGGATCGAGGTCGATCGAGCCGTAGCCTTGGACTAGCCATTTTTTGGGATCAACAGCCATGACCTTGATGCCGGTTTGGCTAATATCTAGGCCGATTGCGTGCTTTTCTTGATAAAATAATTTTGTCTTTGCCATAGCTACCCACTCGTATGATGCTTATGGTCTAGTATAGCAGTTCCAGTAGTCGGATACTAGGCTGAAATGTTTTGTGATAGGCTAGCGATCGGTTGCATGACGCTGGCGGCAATCAACCCGACCATACCGCCCATAAAGACGATCATGACTGGCTCGATGATCGAGCTTAAACCATCGATGGCGACGTCAACTTCTTCTTCGTAAAAGTCGGCAACTTTGATGAGTACGGTGTCGGTTTGGCCGGTTTCTTCGCCGACCGAGAGCATCTGGGCCACGATTGGAGGAAACAGCTCGTTTTGCTCAATGATCGATGAGAGTGTCGAGCCGTTTTTGACCTGTTCGGCTGCATCGAGAAGTGCTTGCTTGTAGACGTCATTACCGACAGCTCGAGCCGTGACGTCCAATGCTTCGAGCACAGCCACGCCAGCACCCATCAAGGCTGAAAACGTGCGTGAAAAGCGGGCGACAGCGACCTTCGTGACGATGGTTTTGATGGCTGGCAGTTTGAGTACCAGACGGTGAAATACCGCTTTACCTTTCGGTGTTTTGATATAGCGCATGATGCCGATCACGCCACCAACGAGGATTGGCAAGAGGATGTACCAAAACTTGATCATAAAGGCACTGATCGCAAGCATCACCACCGTCAAAACTGGCAGTTTGGCGTCTTCACCCCCGAGGTCTTGGAGGATGGCGCCGATTTGTGGAATCACAAAGATCATCAAGCCAAAAAACGCGCCAATCGTAATCACGATCAGCACCATCGGATACGTCATGGCACTTTTGATTTTTTTGCGCATGGTGGCGTTCTTTTCTTGCTGCAATGCGATGCGTTTCAGGATTTCGTCCAAGATACCGGCTGCTTCACCAGCCCGCACCATGTTGACGTAGACGTCAGAAAACGCGTCGGGATGTTTGGCGAGCGAATCTGCCAGTGCCATGCCGCCTTGGACGTCTTTGAAAATTTCCGCGACGACGGCTTTTAGGGCGGCGCTATCGCTGTGCTCTTCCAGCGAACTGAGCGCACGCAGTAGTGGCACGCCGGCGCTGACCATAGCGCTGAGCTGACGAGTGAACATCACCAGGTCATCACTTTTGATTTCGGCAGCGGTATATCGCCTTTTTTACGCGCACCGGCTTCGGTAATGCTGACCGGTCGCCATGAGCGGTTGGCGATAGCGGTGATGGCGCCAGTCCGGTTTGGTGCTTCGATGTCGCCTTCGTGCATCCGGTTGTTTTCGTCGACGGCGCGGTAGTGGTACTGCGACATAGTTTACTCCCTGGTCGCCCTCAGGACCTCTTCGACGGTTGTGTCACCGCGCAGTGATTTGACTAGACCATCCGTCTGCATCGTATTCATGCCGTCGGTGATCGCCTGGTCCTGAATGTCATTGCTAGTGGCGTTGGCAACGATCAATTTTTGAACTGAAAGGGTGTTGCCGAGCACTTCATAGATACCGATGCGACCCTTGTAACCGGTGTTGTTGCACTCTTTGCAGCCATCAGGCGAGGCTTTGAACAGATTTTCGATCGTGGATTCTGATGTATTAGCTGGGGTATCGCCGCCGACCTCTTGCTCGATAGCTTGTTGCTCGAGTTCGTGGATTTTACTGAATGTTTCACCGTCTTTGAGTGAAAATAGCTCAATGATTGAATCAATTTCTTGCTGATCAGGCTGGTATTCGACTCGGCAGTTCATGCACAACCGTCGGACTAGACGCTGACCGACGATGGCTTTGACGGTGCTAGCGATCAAAAATGGCTCGATGCCCATGTCGAGCAAACGCGGCAGACAGGTGGCAGCGTTGTTGGTGTGGAGCGTCGAGAACACCAAGTGACCGGTCAGAGCGGCCTGCACGCCCAAGTTGGCTGTCTCGCCATCACGAATCTCACCGACCATGATGATGTTCGGGTCTTGACGCAGCAGCGCGCGTAAGCCATTGGCAAAGGTCATGCCGGCTTTGGCGTTGGTCTGGGTCTGGTTGACGCCGGGGATTTTATATTCGACTGGGTCTTCGATGGTCGAGATGTTGACGTCTGGTGTGTTGAGTTTAGTTAGGACGCTGAAAAGACTGGTCGACTTACCTGACCCCGTCGGACCGGTGACCAATATCATGCCGTTTGGTTGGACGATGGCTTCGTTGATGGTTTTAAGTGAGTGACCCCAGTAGCCGAGTTGTTTGAGGGTTACGGCTTTGTTGGATTCGTCGAGGATACGCATGACGACTTTTTCACCGTCGCTGATTGGCAGAGTGCTGACACGTAGGGCGTACTGTTTGTTGGCGATTTTGATCTTGAAGCGACCGTCTTGAGGCACGCGACGCTCGTCAATTTTCAGGTTTGACAAGATTTTGATGCGGCTGACTAGGGCACCGAGCACGTTTTTCGGTAAACGATTTACTTCTTTTAGGACACCGTCGATGCGATATCGGATTTGCACGAACTCTTCGCGTGGCTCGATGTGGATGTCACTGGCCTGGGAGCGGATGGCGTATTCGAGCAACAGATTAACGGTCTGGGCGATCGGCGAATCTTCGGCCACGTCCGAGTCGCTGACTTTTTGAGCGACCGGGTCCTCTTCGCGCTGGATGTCGATGACTTCTTTGAGTTCTTCGTTGACATCGCCGCGGTACAACTGCAGGCAGTCGTCGATGTTGGCCTCGGTGGCGATATAGATTTCGGCATCGTTACCGATTTCTTTTTCGATAAAGCTGATGGCTTGGACATCGTCGGGGTCATCCATCGCTAGGTGGACGACGTCGTTTTCGTCGACTTTGAATACAATCGCGTGGTACTGACGCGCGATGCGTTCAGGAATGGTTGTCAGGACTTCGCGATTGATGTCTTGAGGAACGATTTCGACAAATTTGAGGTTGGCATAGTCGGCGTAGAGTTTCGTGAGCGCTTTTTGGTCGATGATTTTCTTGTCGAGGACGATATCCTTGAGCGATTTTTCATCCGAAGCGGCCTCTTCAGAAAGAGGCTCGAGCTGCTCTTTGGTGACGAGCTGGGCATCGCTCAGCAGCTTGGATAATAATTTATCGGATATACGCATACTGCTTGTGGTTTAGTATACCAGCCAGGGGGTATCTACGCTAGCAAGATGTCGTCGTCCGGCAGGCGGAACAGGCCTTCGTCGAGACGCTTTTGGTCCAAGTAATGAGCGGTGAAACCAA
>JAUIGH010000036.1 GCA_030429935.1 bacterium
CGACCACGATGATCTCGTCGTCGAACTCAAAGGCTGTCATGTTTTTGCCGATGCCCATCTCGCCGACGCCGCCGATCGGGATGATTTTTAGGGTTGGACGGGCTGGGCGCTTGCCTTTTGGCTGGTCTTTGAGGCTAAATTGTTTGCCGTCGTAGCCGTTATAGACCGATTTGTTGACCGGCACATTGATGACGTGCTGGCTAGCCCGTGCGTTGACGTCATCAGACGTACGGCGCTGCGCTCTAAACACCTCGCCCTTGCGGGTCTTGCTACTGTCGATGGCTTTGTAGCCGGTTTTCTTCCGCTGCTGTTTCTGCGGTTGTTTCGAAGTATCGTCGCTTTGTGGTTTTGCGAGTCGTCGTTGACCCATGGATACTTTTCTCCTTTGTTTTATGTATATAAATTAATTGATTTCAAATAAGTTTCAGAGGTAAAGAGGTGTGTCTGAATAGAGTGTAAGAGACTGTTTCCCTCTCTGAAGTGTTGTCAGTATAGCAGAATCAATGACACGCTGTCAATCTCAGCGGTTCACTACTCGAGCATATCGGGCGTTTCGTGTGATCAAGATAACTAACCTAAACCAACAAACCCACCCAAGAGTGATCTGGCTGAAATGGTAACGCCTAAGTGAAGATATGTAGAAGACTAAGCCGCTACGCCACCGCCTCCACCGCCATCAGCCCCTAGTGTGACATAACATAGAGTCGTACCTTCACGCCAAGAATCTTTTTCGCCTTTCGGGCAGTCGTAGTCTCCGTTTATGGCATATAGTATTTCCGCCTCTTGTCCATTCGGATAAACGTAGTACAGCACTGCCCTCTGCTCACCGTAGCCAGTATCAATAGACGGTAGAGAGCCATCAGGTAGTCGGCTGACGTAGTTCGTTAGCTTTGTATTTAGTTCACTGCTGATAGTATCCCCATACTCTGCATTACATTCGTTTTCTGCATACGGTCCGGTGGCTGGCAGTGTACCTTGTGCTGTGAAGCAGGCATAACCGCTAGGTGTATCGGTAAACGTCGGGTACGATCCATTTTCTGCACGGTAAAGTTCGAGTACTTTGACTGCGCCGTCGACAGCAGATGCTGCGCGGGAGGCGTAAGCACGTTGCTGGATACCGTTATACGCCACGACGGAGATTGCCGCCAGGATAGCTATCACGACGATGACGATGAGGAGTTCGACGAGAGTAAAGCCACGATGCTTCATGAATTAGAGTATAGCATAAGCGAAAAAATTAGGCGCTTGAGCGGGCTATACCTGCAGCATCAAGAAAGTCGTCAATCAGTGTCTGTCGCATGCCGCCGTTATACAGCGCAGCAGCTGGGTGGTAGAGCGGAATGATCAGATACTCACGGTCGTGCAGCTGGACCGTGCGCGGTTGGCCGTGGTCGCGGCTGATCACGAGATCAGGAATAAACGCCATGCCGCTGTGACGGCCGAGCGTGATGATGACGTTTGGATTGATGATTTCGATTTGCCTGAGAAGATACGGCCAAAATGCGGCCTTTTCCTCGCGGCTAGGATCGCGGTTGTTGGGCGGGCGGTATTTGACGATGTTGGTGATGTAGACGTCATCGCGATTCATGCCGGCCGCCGCCAACATCTCATCGAGAAAGCGTCCACTGGCGCCGACGAAGGGCTTGCCCTGCTCGTCTTCTTTTTTACCCGGTGCTTCGCCGATTAGTACGATATCGGCGTCTGGATTGCCCGCCCCCATGACCAGCTGGGTCGCGCTGGCAGCCAGTTCAGGGCAGACGGCTGCGTCGATGATTTCGGACTGTAGCTGCGCTAAATCTTTGGCACTCATGATTCGATTGTAGCACCACGCGCCCGCAGACCGCGGCCGTGCCAGAGGTAGATCATGAGCACCAGACCGATCACGCCGGCCTGCACGCCGTACGCCGACCAGATCGATATGCTTTCGGCAATCCACCCAAATACAAAGATGGCCGGTATAACGAATAAGTTCGCTACCACGTTGATCGCCGAGGTCATGGTGGCGCGCGAGCCGCTGGTGACGGCATGTTGGACAGCTGCTTTGATGGTGTTTTCCAGTAGTGGCATGACCAGAAATATCGCCATAAATGGCACCAGCGCCAGCATGTTTTGCATCAGCGCGCTCAGCCCGAACAGCCCGATCAGCACTAGGCCGACCCAGAGCGGCGTGATGCGCGTACGAATCGCCCAGACAAAGCCGACGATCAGCAGCAGACTGGCCAGCGCCTGCATGATGCCGACCTCTACCCTGCCGCCGTCAAACAGTTCGATGTAGACGAACTGGGCGTACTGATACATCGGCGTGGTGGTGAGCAGCACCAGTAGCATGCCGAGGGTCAGATTGACCAGCCGACGCTGTGCAAATAGCTTGGAAAAGGCCTCGACGAGCCCGCTCCACTGCCGCGTTACGACTTTTTCGGTCGATACCTCCTGCACAGCTGGTTGCTGGCGACGCACCGTCAGGATCAAGCCGAGCGCCAGACACGCTGGCACCAATGACAGATAGTATGTCGCCTGCAAACTCAGCGCGTCGGCGATAAATCCCGAGCTGGTCGCACTAATTGCCAGCCCCAGCGTGAACCACGCCAGATGCGTGGCGCTGATCGCTTCGTAGCGCACCGTGCGGCCCTGGCTGAGCGCCGTTTCGTACAGCAACGCTTCGTAGGTGCCGTAGTACAGCACCGTGAACAGCCCCCAACCGGCGATACCAAGCACGTACATCAAAAAGCTACTCGCCGACCCGAGCACCACATCAGTGACGATAAACACCGCGATGGCCAGCGCCAATGTCTTCTCTAATCCCCATCGATCCGCCAAGATACCGGCGGGCAAATCCAGTGTCAGCACGATCGCCGTATAGACGAACACCAGCACCGACACGGCAGCCGGTCCGACGCCGATCACTTCCTGCAAAAATAATTTTTCGATGCCATACCAAAACACCACACCCACCAAAAAACTGATGGCGTACATGCGTCTGAGAGAATTTGGCCGGATGGCCCAGCGCCGCAGCGCCTGGCTGCTCATAGCTTAGCGACGCTTACCGCGTGAGGATTTTGAAGACTTTTTGTCGTTTTGACTGAGACGATTCAATACCCAGCCGATAACGATTGGCAGCGCCCAGGCGACGAAGCGTTTGCCGTTAGGACTTTTGAGAAAATTTACTATTCGATTATGCATGGTATTCATTATACAGCTAACGCGTTCGGTTCGGGTAGATGCACCTTGGAATCAATATATATTCAGAAATTTGAAATAGCTTATGCTTGCATGTTATATTGGAGTTACTATAATTGTAAGTACCTTATAAAGGATGGGTGGTGCTCGTCAAAATGCGTAAAGGACTCTTGTAAACTACCGAGGTATCGGTGGCTTACAAGAGTCCTTGCTTTCGCAAGAGACTCTCTGATTTAACTGCTCAGGCTAAATCAAATGCTTAAAATCGTTCATATGGACGATTTTTTGCATTTACACGTAAAAAAGCAGAAAGCTTTTGCGTGCTTCGGGTAAATTTTTTTACCCTTCTTCATGATCCATCGTCGACAGATCATTGCTTTGCCGCATTCACGGCATTTGGCTCGACTCATTTGAGTTCTCCAAATTGTTAAATTACTACGCGTAGCCACTTACGACTATTGCGCTATGCGTTGTCGCACCTATACGGTACTTGCATATGCTCTGTTTGTGTTTTTCCTTTAATTTTTAAAGTGCATCAGACGTTATGTAGTCTGCCACAAAAGTTCATATGCCAATATCTCGGCGTAGCGCATGCAATGTTGCGCCTTACGGCGTTGGTCTTTTTGAGACTACGCCGAGGTATTGGTACACGAATTTATCCCCTACTATGTCAACATGCATGCTCCCTCAGGCCGACCAAAGCCTCATGCGCTACATAGAATTTTTCTATGTCTATAACCTATTATAGCAAAAACAACCCCCCACCTATAGCGTTAGTGGAAAAACTACAACACTGTAGGTGGGGTACAGATTTGTTATTCTGCGTCTTTTAAACTCAAGCTCAGTCGGCCACGGTCGTCGATTTCCATCAGTTTAACGCGGATGACTTGGCCTTCTTTTAGCACATCGGTGACTTTTTCGACGCGGCCTTCGGCTAGGCGCGAGATGTGAACCATGCCGTCGATACCAGGCATGATGTTCACGAAGGCACCGAAATCTTTGATGCTGACGACAGTTCCATCGTAGGTGACGCCAACTTCTGGTTCGACGGTCAGGCTCTTGATCCATTCCAGGGCTTTTTCTATGCTGGCGCCGTCGCTCGACGCCACCGTGATCAAGCCGTCTTCTTTGATGTCGATCTCAGCACCGGTTTCTGACGTGATTTTGTTGATCGTCTCACCGCCTTTACCGATGACAGCGCCGATTTTATCTGGGTTGATCTTGATTTTCTCGATGCGCGGCGCGTATGGGCTCATGGCTTCACGTGGCGCTGATAGCACTGTCTGCATGTGCTCCAAGATGTGGGCGCGGCCCGGCACAGCCTGACGGATCGCGTCGGCCAGGACCGAGACCGGCAACCCGTGGACTTTCATATCCATCTGCATAGCAGTGACGCCGCGTTCGGTGCCGGTGACTTTGAAGTCCATGTCGCCGGCGAAATCTTCGGCGTCGGCGATGTCAGAGAGCACGTAGTGGCTGTCGCCGTCGACCATCAGGCCCATGGCGATACCGCTGACCGGTCGAGATAGTGGCACGCCGGCGTCCATCAGTGCCAAGCACGAGCTACAGGTCGCAGCCATGCTGGTCGAGCCGTTTTGGCTCATGATTTCGGTGACAGAGCGGATGGCGTATGGGAAGTCTTCGGCGCTCGGCAAAACTGGGATCAGGGCGCGTTCTGCGAGGTAGCCGTGGCCGATTTCGCGCCGGCCTGGACTACCCAGGCGTTTGACTTCGCCGACCGTGTAGCCCGGCGCGTTGTAATGGTGCATATAGCGTCGCTCGCCATCCGATACTTCCATGGTGTCGACCATTTGGGCGTAGCTGAGTGGTGCCAGGGTAACGATGTTCATGGCCTGCGTCACGCCGCGCGTAAAGATGCTCGAGCCATGGGTGCGCGGCAAGATGCCGACTTCGCTACTGAGCGGACGAATTTCGTCGAGGGCACGGCCGTCTGGACGTTGGTTGTCTTCGACGATTCCTTTGCGGACGTCTTTATGCAGTGCCATGGTGAAGGCTTCGTCGTATTCATCGCGCGTGGCTTTGTCGTAGGCCTCTTCGCCCAATTTTTCGGCCATCTGGGCGTGGAAGTCCCAGCGGATTTCGTTGACCAGTTCGTTGCGCTCTGGATAATCTTTGCGCAAAGCTTTGCCGAACTTGCCTTCGACCCAGGCGTCGACTTCAGTTTGAATGTCTTCGTTCGGCAGGACCAATTCGTAGTCCTGCGCGGCTGGGGCAATTTTTTCCTCTAACTCTTTTTGCAAGGCAATCGCTGGCTGCATGGCCTCGTGCGCCCAAGCGATCGCGTCGATGATGACGTCTTCAGAGACTTCGTTGGCACCGGCTTCGACCATGGTGACACCGCTTTCGATACCGGCCACAACGAGGTCGAGGTCAGATTGTTCGCGTTCTTCTGGCGACAAGAAAGCCTTGAATTCACCGTTGACGCGGCCGACACGTAGTCCGGCGACAGGGCCATCAAATGGCGTACCGGTTAGCATCAACGCGCTCGACGCAGCGGTCATGGCGACCATGTCCGGGCGGAAGCTCGGGTCCATCGACAGCACGCTGGCGACGACTTGGACTTCCTGACGGTAGCCTTTTGGAAACAGTGGTCGGATCGGACGGTCGATGATGCGACCAATCAGGACGGCTTCATCACTTGGGCGACCTTCTCTCTTGATAAATCGGCTACCGCTGATCTTGCCAGCTGCATACATTTTTTCTTCATAATCGACGGATAGCGGGAAATAATCCAGCACGACTGGACGGCTCGACACCTGCGCACTCCCCAGCACGACTGTATCGCCATAGCGCACCAGGACGCTACCAGTTGTGCGGAAGCCCACACGGTTAACCTCGAGTGTCAGCGGCTTGCCGCATAGTTCTGTGGTGACCGAGATAATCTCTTTGCCACTTGGGTTGATGATAGACATGATTGCCTCTCCTTATTCTCTCGCGACGCGGCGAAATTTATTGCAGAGAGTAACAGGTGCGAAATTTTACGGTTTAATAAATCTCACATCTATCACACTCTGCGACTGATACTCCTAGTATAGCAGATGTGTCAGGCTTCTATTCACCTAGAGTAGGGCATGCTGCAGACTACTTGCATAAATATGTGCATAGTGTTATAATTTATATATGGGCTCCGCTCTACTCTGTAGGTGCGTCGAGCCTCGTTGTTTTACAAGTTGATGACGTTTACGTTTTGTGTTGTTTGCCTGTATGTGCACAACCCCTGTTTTGCGTGTACAGGCAAACACTCACACAAGCGTACTATTCCTACAGAAAGGACGCAGTCATGCCAATCCTACGCACCGGACGCCAACGCAGCTGGTGGCGAGTCCGCTACGCGTTCGAGGACATCTTCGGATTGTACCTCGTAAGTACCGTCATCGGCTTTGTGTTGGTGATGTCTTCTGCAGTGTTTTTCGAACACTCATCCACGTATACAAGTGCGCGCGCCGAGACTCGAGAGTCTCTGAACGCGGTATTTGCCGCACAAGAGTCGCCCGACGATCGTCGACAGCTCGCCGAGAGCCTGATCGAAATCGAACAGAGCGGCGGGCACACCGGGATCTCTTACGGAGTGGAGACCGACGGTACGGAATACGCCAACACCATGGCGGCCGTCGAGCAGGTAGCCGAGACCGGCGACACCCTCGACCTTGACACTGACGACACACCCGACTGGTCAATTTTTTGGTACAGCTGGATCGTTGCTGTTCTCGGTTTGATCCTGCCGACACTGCATTTTGTGCCGTACCTACTCTGGACTCGTCACGGCAATGAGTATCTGGCCGACCTGGACTGGCGATCCGTCTGGTCGTATGTCTTTGTGGCCATGACGGCACTGCCGATCTGGTGGATCTTCTACCTGGTCAGCTTTGTCAAGGTTCACCGAGCAAAGAAGCAGCGCGATGCGCAAGATCAGCTGGCACGAAACCGCGACAATGCGGGTCCGGGAAATCAGGATCGAGCGATGGACATCGAGGAAGATTTCGATCGGTTCGTGGACAACGATGTCCGCGACACCTCGACGTACCGGTTCCATCATTCGCCATTCGCTGCCGAGGAATTCTTCGGCAAGCTGCGGCGTGAAGTCGGTACGGTGAGCTTGCAGCGCGAGCTACACAACACCGAACAATCGCTCGAACAGGTCGAGTACGAACTCGGCATCCAGGGAGAAGAGCTACGTGAATTACAGAGACGTCGCCGCGAGCTGAAGGCCGGTGTTAGCAATCTGCATGAGCAGGTCGAAGCAGCGCGTGACCTGACTACCGTGGACGACGCCACCATCACCAGCGAGTTCTCGCGACTGATGAACATGCAGGGCTTGACAGCCATACGCGTGATTGACGAACAGATCAGTCTGCTCGTCAAGCCACGCTTCGAGCTGAATGGCACTACCTACGACCTAGGAGACTGGGACGTCCGGTTCGGTGCCGACGGCCACCTCGCAACCAAAGAACTCCGTCGAGGAGTTCGCGAGTCATGGTACGGAGGCTACCCGGTGTACCGTAACGGTGGCTCCTTCTGCTTCGGCAACCATGCATATCGGATCAGAGAGTATCTGACCCGAGGACAGTTCGTCGAGGCGATCGAGCTGGCTATCGCAGCCATGCACACCATCAATGATGAAGATCGAGTCAATGTACGAGAAGCCTTTCACGTTGCAGAGGAGAGTGAATGATGACCACACGACCAGTCGCCAATGCGTACATGAAGGCGCCTTGGCTGATCTTTCCATTACCTGTCTGGCAGAAGCTACACGCCTATGTCCAGGCATGTCCGGTAGAGATCAATGGCTTTGGTCTGCTCGACAAGATCGGTGACGACTATCTGGTGACAGATGTCGTCATCCTCGAGCAGACCGCTGGACCCAGTCACGTCGACAACGACCCCGAGGTTGTTGCCGCCTACATGACCCAGCTGCTGCAGCAGGGGGATGACCCTAGTCGCATGCGGCTTCAGTGGCATAGCCACGTCAACATGGGCGCCTACTTTTCCCCGACCGATGTGAACAACATCAACCGCTATCCAGGCACCTGGATGGCGAGCATGGTACTGAACAAGCGCGGAGACTACGAGGCTCGCCTCGATATTCTTGGTGACTTCAGAGTGAACGCCCCCCTCCAGGTGGCGGTGAGGACATCACCCGAGCCAGGAGTTGCCGAGCAAGCGCGCCGAGAGGTGCACGATTTGGTTCGTACCGAGGGAGTATTCCGGCGCAAGCCTGTTACGCCCAACGTACACCAG
>JAUIGH010000037.1 GCA_030429935.1 bacterium
GCCGTCAACGAGATGGAGCGGCGCTATAAACTGCTGGCCGAAGAACGCGTCCGCGATATCGTTAGTTACAACGGCAAGGTCAAACAGCGCGGCAAATCCGTCGCCGTCGAAGACGAAGACGGCAACAAGCAGCAAGTCGCCGAAGGTAATATGCCGTACGTGGTGATCGTCATCGACGAGCTGGCCGATCTGATGATGGTGGCGGCGCGCGACGTCGAAGCCCTGATCGTGCGCTTGGCGCAAAAAGCCCGCGCCGTCGGCATCCACTTGGTGCTGGCGACGCAGCGTCCGAGCGTCGACGTCATCACCGGACTGATCAAGGCCAACGTGCCAGCCCGCATCGCCTTTACGGTCGCCAGCCAAGTTGACTCGCGGACCATTCTCGATCAAGTCGGCGCCGAAAAACTGCTCGGCCAAGGTGACATGCTCTTTAAGACCGCTGATATGGGCAAGCCGACCCGTATCCAGGGTGCGTGGGTGATGGATGAAGAAGTCCTGAAAATCACTGATCACCTGCGCGAACAAGCGCCGCCGCAGTACAACGATGAGATTATCTCTCAGCCGGTGCAGCTCAACGGCAAAGGCGGCGTGGTGATGGACTTTGACAGCGACGGCAGCGATGATATGTTCAAAGACGCCGTGCGCGTGGTGACCGAGACGCGCAAAGCCAGCACCAGTCTGCTGCAGCGCAAACTGCGTATCGGCTACGCCCGCGCCGCTCGGATCATCGAAGAAATGGAAGAGCAGGGCATCATCGGCCCAGCCGACGGCTCTCGCCCGCGCGACGTGCTGATCGGTAGCATGGACGAGCTCGACGCGAGCAGCTCCGAAGTCGACGCGTAATTGTGATTTGATCCAAAATAGAGTATAATAACTACTGTTATCAACTCAAGGTTATCTGAAACAGGATAATCACCTGCGCGTAGCAGGTTCCAAAAGGAGGTACTACGTATGAAAGAATACGAACTGACAGTTCTTATTCACCCGGATCTGGAATCAGGTCTGGACAGCAAGCTCGATCAGGTCAAAAAACTGGTCACTAACAACGGCGGCACCATCGTCAAAGAAGAGGCGTGGGGCAAGAAAAAACTGGCCTACCAAATCGACGGCCAGGATTTTGCGCTGTATCACTACATGGATGTCGAGCTGCCAGCCGAGGCACCACTGGCGATCTCGAACACGCTTAACATCACCGACGGTGTGATCCGTTACTTGCTCGTAAAGGCTGATGTAAAAGCCCGCGAAGCACTGGCTGAAGCTAAAAATAAGTCTAACGACTAAGAAAGGGGGAGTACCAAGGGAAAGAGCAGCCCGACGAAGTGATTCACTCACTTCTCGGCGCGATGATACAAGAAATTGTATACGTACGTATAAAATTTCTTTTTATCATGAGCCCTTGGGCGACAGTTTATGGCAAAGGGGTTTAACAAGGTAATTCTGATGGGGAACTTGACGCGCGACGTCGAGATGCGCACCACATCAGGTGGTCAATCAGTGGCAAACTTTAGCCTAGCGGTCAGCCGCAGCTGGAAAGGCCAAGACGGTCAGCAACAGGAGCAGACCAGCTTCATCAACTGCGTGGCCTGGGGTAAAGTCGGTGAGATCATCGAACAATACACCAGCAAAGGCACACCGCTGCTGGTCAGTGGTCGCCTAGACCAACGCAGTTACGAAGACAAAGACGGCAACAAACGTCAGGCTGTCGAAGTCGTCGTCGAAGATTTCAACTTCGTTGGTGGCGGACGCGGTGACGACGCAGGTTCGAGCAACAGCTCACGCCCACAAAACTCATCGAGCTCGTCAAACAACGCACGCTCGAAAGACACGGCCGTCGAAGACATCGACGACAAACCAATCGATTTATCAGAAATACCATTTTAGGAGAAACTTAGCACATGGCACGACGATTCAAAGACGACATCCCAGCAGCATTTGACTACAAAGATGTCGACACACTGAAAAAATTCATCAACATCTACGGACAGATCGACCCAGTCGGCAAGACTGGCCTGAGCGCCAAGATGCAGCGCCAACTGTCAACGGCGATCAAGCGCGCCCGACACCTGGGGCTACTACCATTTGTTAGCCAGGAATAGGCCAGCGCATGTACCAGCCAACTGATCTCAAAAAAGGCACTGTCATCCAGATGGATGGCAAGCCGTACCGCGTGGTCGAGTACGGTCAAAAAGTCATGGGCCGCGGCGGCAGTATCGTCAATGTCCGGCTAAAAAACTTGCTCGACGGCAGCGTGGTCCCAAAGACCTACAAAGGCCAAGACAAGATCGAGCCAGCCGACGTCTCAACCCGCAGCGTGCAATACCTGTACAACGACGGCGAGACGTATTTTGTGATGGACCCAGAGAGCTTTGAGCAGTTTGAGCTGCCCCTCGACGTGGTCGGTGATGCTGGTGACTATCTCAAGGAAGGCGACATGGTCAGTCTGCAGTTCTTTGGTGAAAAGATCATCAACCTGGAGCTGCCAAAGAACCTTTACCTCGAAGTCACCTACGCCGAAGACGTCGTCAAAGGCGACACGACGAGCAGCGTGCTCAAAGACGCCACGCTCGAGACCGGCAAAGTCGTCAAAGTCCCGGCCTTTATCAAGACCGGCGACGTCATCAGCGTCGATACGGCCTCGGGCGAATACCGCGAGCGCAAAAAGTAGCGCCCGGAGCAGATTTAAAACACACCTCTGACGCATCAGCGGTGTGTTTTTGCACGTAGTAGAAGTGGTATACTGTGTCATATATGAAGATTCGTGAGACAGGGCGACGGGTGGGCGCTTGGTACAAACGACACTCGAAAAAAGTCTGGCTGGGGGCGCTGGGCGTCATGGTGCTATCGGTGGCGGCACAGATGCTGTATCCGTACGATCGGGCGCTGCCGTTTGCGTCGGTAGCCGGCGAATCAGTCGGCTGGCAAAAACGCCCCGAGATCACGCTCGCGGCGCAGGAGCGATTCCGGGCTTCGACCGTCACGATGACGTCTGGTGAACAGTCCGAGACGGTCGGACTCGCCGAGCTCGGTGCACGCGTCGACGCCGATGCGATGGCGACGCACGCCGTCGAGTATCCGATGATTTTTCGCGTTGTACCGTTTTCGGCCCTGTGGTATCAGCCACAGCTCGATCGCTATCGGTTAAGTTTTGACGACACTCGGTTGGCCGAGATGAGCGCCGAATACGCCGAACTACTATCGGTCGACGCCACCAACGCTGGGCTGGCGATCGAATCCGGTGAACTAGAAGTCACCGCCGCCGACAATGGCCAAGCCGTCAGTGCGGAGCGCGTGGCAGAGGCGCTCAAAACCGCCTCGTACAACTGGGACGAGACGACGGTTGCTATCGACAATACAGTGGTCGAGCCACGCGTTAGTGACGCATCGGTGACCGAAATCCGTCAGCAAGCTGAGACGATTTTGTCGCAAGAATTAACGGTGCGCATCATCGATCAGCGCACCTTTTCACCGACGCGCGAGATGTTGGCGTCGTGGATCGCGCTCGAGGCCGACGACGATGGTATGATTCGCTTGGCCAGCGATACGGCCGCGTTGGATGAATACGTCGATATGATCGCTGGTGTGACGACGCGTCAGCCGAGCGACACGGTGGTGTCACTGGTCGACGACAAAGAAACTGACCGCCAAGAAGGCCGCGAAGGCCTGGGTATCGATCCGGCTGAACTACGCCAGCAGTTAGAGCAAACCGTCGAATTTCCGCAGGAGCAACCGCGCACCGTGACACTGGAGCGCCAGCCGATCGAGCCACCGATTAGCTATGAGCGCTCGTACACTAGCTCGCGGGCTGGGCTGGAAGCCTATGTCAAAGATGCGGCTAGTAAAAATATCTCGATTGCCGTGCAGCAACTGGACGGCCGTAAGTGGCAGGCCAGCGGCAATGGCGACGTGGCCATGCCGGCCGCTAGTACGTATAAGTTATACGTGATGTTGCGGGTGTTCGATGATCTGGCGGCGCGCGGTATCAAATGGCGCGACATGATCGGTCAGGAAAACTTGCGCACCTGTTTTGAGCGCATGATTGTCGAATCGGCCAATGCCTGCGCCGAAGCCCTGATCAAACGCTACGGCGCTGATGATTTGAATGAATATCTGGAGCGCAAAGGCTTTTCGGACGAGACAGACTTTACCAACAAAAAAGCCGTCCAGACCACCGCCGATGACCTGCTCAAACTGCTGGTCGGTATCGAAAACAACCAGCTGGTCCGTGCGCGCTACCACAATATGTTGTTCGAAAAAATGAGCCGACAAGTCTACCGCCAGGGCATCCCGGCTGGAGCGGGAGCGGACGCGACTGTGTATAACAAAGTCGGCTTCCTGTGGGATTATTTGCACGATGCCGCCATCGTTGATCACCCAGATGGCGATTATGCGCTGGTCATCATGACTCGCAACCAATCATGGGACGAAATCGCCGATATCACCCGCGACGTCGAAGCGATCTTGTATGGCAGCGGCGTATCGGCCGCATCTCGCTAGTGCTATAATCAGTCGCATGGCTAC
Organism: bacterium; assembly: GCA_030429935.1. Classification (GTDB taxonomy): domain Bacteria; phylum Patescibacteriota; class Saccharimonadia; order Saccharimonadales; family Saccharimonadaceae; genus SZUA-359. The sequence continues at coordinate 4,519 of JAUIGH010000037.1, forward strand.
GGCTGCAAAATCAACACCGACACCGACACACAAGCCAGATCGACTGCATCGCCGCATCCACCGGCGAGCCAAACATCATTATTTCCGCGTGATGCCGGACAATCCGCATCACCGGTCGCTGATCTGGGCGGTATTTTGGATCGTCAGCGGCATCATCGCTATGCAATTGATTTATCCGCCAGCTCGGGCGGTGCCAACGGCTACAATCAACGGTCAGTCCGAGGGCTGGCAGCACGAAGTCGATCTGGCCGCGCAGATCACACAGTTATTTGATGCCACCTCAGTCGAAGTCGCGCTGGGCGATCAAGCCATCGCAGTACCACTGGCCAGTTTGGGTGCTGAGCCACAGACAGCCGCCATGGTGGCTGAGCTGACGGAGTATCCGTTTTGGCAGCGCTATCTGCCGCTGAGTGTGTTTTTGCAGCAAGCGACGCTCGAGTCTGCCACGGTCGAATACACCAATGTCGTCATGCAAGCGCAGTGTCACGAACTGGCGCAGGAATTATCGTACCCGGCGACGAATGCCACGCTCGACATCAGGGACGGTCAGCTGATCGCCACCGACGACGCACCGGGTCGGACGGTCGATGGGAAAGCGCTGTGTCAGCGCATCGGTGCCACGACGATCGCGCTGGGGCAGACGACGACGCTGGCGGCACCGAGTAGTGAGGTCGCGCCAGAGCGCACCAGTGCTGATTTTGCTGCCGTGCGCGCCCAGGCGGAAGCTATACTGGCGCGCGATGTCACACTGACGTACGAGGAACAGCGCTTTATACCTAGCCGCGAGGAACGCGCTGGCTGGCTGCAAATTGACCAAGCAGCGGGTGGCGAATCGATCTTGACGCTACAGCGCAGCGCGGTCAAAACCTATCTAAAAACCATCAACGAAGACATCGGCCGAGCACCCGGCGTCACCAATGTGCGCGTCGTCAACGGCGTCGAAGTGTCGCGAGACACCGGTACACCCGGCCGCGAGATCGCTTACTCGGCCGTCATCGATCGATTACAAACCATGCTCGATAGCGACGTCAGTGAATTCGCTGTGACATTGCGCGATGTCCCGGCCACCATCACCTACAACAGTCGATACACCGCCACCGAAGCTGGACTAGCAGCCTATGTCAACGACGCGGCGCGGGATTACAACGCCCAGATCATGGTACGTCAGCTGGACGGCCCGGGCTGGGAAGTCGGCGCCCGGCAGTATGAGAGCATCCCCAGCGCCAGTACCTACAAACTCTACGTCGCCATGTGGCTGTTTGACCAGATGGAGCAGGGCAAACTGGACTGGAATTCACCGATCTTGGGCACGACCGTCAGTCAATGCTTTGATCGCATGACCATCGCCAGCACCAACGCCTGTGCCCGCGAGTGGCTGAGCCAGTACGGCCGCGAGAATATGAATCGGTATGTGCGCCAGCGTGGATTTAGTGCTGGGACGGATTTTAACAGCCCGATCGCTGTTCACACCACGGCGGCTGATTTGACCAATTATATGACGCGGCTGGAGCGCGGTGAATTGTACGGCGATCAGTATCGTCAGCGGCTGTACGCGTCGCTCAGTTCGCATCCGTATCGCTATGCGGTGCCGACTGGTAGCTCGGCGACCGAGGTCTACGACAAAGTCGGCTTTCTGTGGGATTATACGCACGACACTGCCGTGGTGCGGCATCCGCGCGGCACCTATGTGGTGACGATCATGACAAAAGGCCAATCGTATGCACGCATCGCCAGCATCACTCGAGAGATCGAGCGAATTATGTATCCGTAGGGTTCGCGCGGCCGCCGTCGACTCACATTGTCGTGTGTCATCGTGCCGCATGTTGAATCTTGGAACAGCCAGGAATCAATATGCGGCAGCGTGGTTGGGTTAATGACACACGCCAATCCGAGTCGATTACTGGTCGGTCGAGACGGACAGTGCGGAGCGAGTCATTAACTCGACTCGCTGCTTAGCGGGAGATTCCTGGCGCATGGCCAAGATTCTCACGTTGGACACGATGACTCGTTCGTACTGTCCGCGAGTTGCTATACTGGTGGGATGAAGCACCGTCTCGATAAATTACTCGTCATGCTCTCTCATGCGCCGACGCGCTCGCAGGCTGAGCATTTGATTTCGCTTGGCAAAGTACACGTAGCAGGGCGAGTGGCGAGCAAATCCGGGCAGATGGTCGATGAATCGGCTGATATTCGCGTTACCACCAGCGAACGCTATGTGTCGCGGGCGGGGCTGAAGCTAGCGTCGGTGGCAGCCGCGCTTGGTTTGGATTTTACTGATCAGGTTGTGTTAGATGTAGGTTCCAGCACCGGCGGTTTCACTGACTATGCGCTGCAACACGGTGCGGCGCGCGTCATCGCTGTCGACGTCGGCACCGAGCAGCTGCACCCCAGTTTGCGCGGTGATCCACGGATTGAATTGCATGAAAAGACTGATATTCGTCGTGTCGAGCGAGCGAGCGGCGTGTCGTCAGCCAAAGCATCTGCAGCCCGAGTTTCACCTGACGAAATCCAGCGTGAAACCCGGCACGAAGCCGCTGCGGCGGGCGATACGCCGTCCGCGATTCACATAGACACTCCCGACATCATCCTCATCGACGTCAGCTTCATCAGCCTGCGCCAAGTGTTGCCGCACATCGCTACATTGGCGGGCGCATCAACGCAGATCATCGCCATGGTCAAACCGCAGTTCGAAGCTACTCGTCAGCAGCTGACAAAAGGCGGCATCGTCCGCAACGACCGGGCTCGCCGCGACATCTTAGGCGATTTCGAACAGTGGGCCAAACAGTACTTCGTCATTGCTAACAAAGCCGATTCCGACGTCGCCGGCACCCACGGCAATCGTGAGCGGTTCTATCAGTTATCTCTATTGAAAAAGTAACGATTCGATGCTATAATTCGTCTCAGGTTCACCTGAGATTTTTTGGGTGGGCTCGTCGACGTCCGATACGTCGCTCGAGCTTGGAGACGATCCGAATGTAACACTGCTGGTCGTGTCGTGGAGCTCGCGATACGAACGTCTGTTTTACAATTCCGATCTATCCTAAACCAATCCAACCCCACAACGCCGAGGAGGCATCATTATGGGGAAGTCCATCACGGCGGGAGTAGCCGTTACCGCGCTAGGCACGGCCTGGCTCGTTGCGACAACGGCTTCGGCTGCCGACGAGCCGATCGTCGTGTCCGGGGATATCCCCGGTCACGACGTCGTCATGTCCGCGAACCTCGAATCCGGTGTCTGCCAGATCGAGGCCTTCAACACCAACGCAGGTGAGGGCGACGGGTACTTCGACCTCGTCGCCGACGGCACCCGACAGACCGTATACTACGGCGAAGAAGGAAACGAGATCTTCGCCACCGTGCCGCTCGAGGGTGTCTACCCTCTGAGCAGCACGGTGTACGACCCGGACGACGTAACGCTCTCGACCATCACGGTCGAGGATGCCTGCGTCCCGTTGAAC
>JAUIGH010000001.1 GCA_030429935.1 bacterium
CTGCAAGACATCATCGCCATCCTCGGCATGGACGAGCTGTCCGACGAGCAAAAGAAAACCGTCGCCCGCGCCCGCCGCTTGCAGCGATTCTTTGCCCAGCCGTTCTTTGTGGCTACACAATTCACCGGCAACTACGGTGTCTACATGAAACTCGAGGACACCATCCGCGACGCAAAAGACATCCTAGACGGTAAATACGACGACAAGCCAGAGGGCTGGTTCTACATGGCCGGCGGCCCACTGAGCGAGAAAAAGGACTAAGGTAGCCACTCGTGAAGCTGCAACTGGTTACACTGACTGGCACTAAACTCGACGCTGATGTGTATGAGGTAATATTGCCGACGGCCGAGGGCGAAATCGGTGTCTTTCCAGATCACGAACCGCTCATAACGCTGGCGACGCCGGGTGTCATCCAGGTCCGCACGCAAAAGTCGGATCCAGATGACCGCATGGACATCTACGCGATCGGCGGCGGTGTGATAAAGATCGATGCGGATGGTATCCGGGTCTTAGTCGACGAAGCTGATCACAGCAGTGAGATCACCGAAGCCGAAGCCCAAAAAGCTCTGGAGCGTGCTCAAGCTATGAAAGCTGAAGCCAAAGACCAAGTCGAGCTGGAAAAAGCTTCAGCGCTGGTCGACCGCCACGCCGTGCGATTAAAAGTAGCTGACTTGAAACGTCGTCGACGACACTAGAATATTCATGCGCGAGCAACAATTCCATAATGCAGAGATGACTATGAATTTTGTGACATCACTTGGCAGTGCCGCTAATGGTTCGATCGAACCGAAATTTAAACAACATGAAAAAACTCCAGAAGTAAAAGAGCGAGTTGCAAATGGCGAGTTCTTACGGAAGGTAGATCATCAAATCATCTGTGGATGCATAGATGGCCGTTGCGGCGGACAGCTACGTGTATCTTCAGCCGGCGGCACCATATCATTGATGGTGATGGATGATCTGACCACTAAGCGGTTTGCTGGTGAAGATGGCTCAACTCGTCAGGCATTAGGTAATGTTGTTGGCCACTTGCAGTCAAGTGGCTATGAGGTTGGTGGCCACACCGATGATCACGCTGCGGGCGAAAAAACTGGCTGTGGGGCGAACGATAAGTTGCCGACTATCTATTCGATGATGGTCTCGCAAGCTGCTGTGATTCGTCAGGTAGCTGAGAAAATGTCGGGCAAATCAATTGATGATTCGGTACACAATAGTATTATTCGACAAGCATTCGCTAGAGGCTCATTTTCACCGAGTACAGACCTACGTGATGTATTGAACCAAGCCGATCAGAAAAAACCAGCTCTCGACGAACTTCGAGGCAAACATAACGAAGTAGTCATATTAGTCAATACACGTTATGGTACGACCCTCGATCACCAGGCGCTTGAAGACGAATATGGCCCCGACTATGAAGCATTCTGCGTGGATGCATGGGCATTTGATGCTTCCGCTTGTGCACTAGCCGAAGATCCTAATGACGAGCTAGAAATTGAAGAAAAAATTGTTGCCCTCACCTACTATAATCTCGCAACCGCATTGACATTGTGTGGGCCAAAAATGGAAGTTGTAACATCGCAATAATCATCTTGCGCTCGCTGAGCGCTGGCGCTAGACTAAATACAGATTATGCTCTCCTCTGAATGGATATTGGCGTTATTTACGTTGCTCGCCCTGTCGGCGGGCGTGTATTTGCTATCCCAGCGCACACGGGTTCCATACACGCTGATGCTGGTATTCATCGGCTTGATATTGGTGCCGCTGGCTCAGGTGCCGGTGATCGGTCGGCCATTTACGTTTTTGGCTGAACTGCGATTGACGCCTGAGCTGCTGTTCTTGTTTTTCTTGCCGATGCTGATTTTTGAATCGGCGTTCAATATGGATATCCGCAAGATGCTCGACAATGCCTGGACGATCACGCTGCTGGCGGTGGTCGGGCTATTGCTGTCAACATTCGGTATTGCCGCCGCGCTGTTTGTGCTATTACCGCTAGTCGGTATCGAATTGCCGTTTGTCGTCGCGTTGCTATTTGGAGCCGTGATCTCGGCGACTGATCCGGTGGCGGTCTTGTCGTTGTTCAAGGAAATCGGCGCCCCGCGGCGGCTATCGATGATATTCGAAGGAGAAAGTCTGTTCAACGATGGTACGGCCGTCGCACTGTTTCTGGTCGTACTCGGTATTGTCCAGAGTGGGTTTGACGGGGCTGGGACGGTCGTCGATGGCGCTGGGTTGTTCCTGCAAATGGTTGGGCTCGGCATTGTATTTGGCTTGATCATGGCCGGTGTATTTACTGTTATCGTTCGTGCAGTCCGGGCCAATCCTTTCGTTTCGGCTACACTGCTGTTGGTGTCGTCGCACATCGTCTTTATCACCAGCGAATTGATCACAGAACATGGGCTATTCGGTATGAATCTGTCGATCTCGTCGATCATCGCTACAACGATTGCTGGACTGTTCCTCGGAAATTATGCGCGCCACACGCTGACCGCTACCAGTGAGGATTATCTAGGTAAAGTCACCGAACATTTCGCCTTCATGGCCAACTCGCTGGTGTTTATCCTGGCTGGTCTGCTCTTTGCGTCGTCAGGCATCGATTTTGGCAGTTTGATTGCGCCGATACTCATCACTGTCGCGGTCGTCATGGTTGTGCGGGCGCTGAGTGTGTTTGCGGTCACTCGTCCGATCCGGGTGCTTCGCTTGGAGCGCTCGATACCATTTAGCTGGGAGCTGTTGCTGTCGTGGGGCAGTCTGCGCGGTGCGCTCGCCATCATCGTGGTGCTACTGATCCCAGAAAACCTGACCGTTATGAGCGGCGAGACCGAATACATCGTACGCGACTTACTACTAGCGCTGACGGTAGGCTGCATCTTGGTGACGTTGTTTATCAAAGCGCCGCTCATCCCGTACTTGATCCGTAAGCTGCATATCAACGATCCCGAGCCGCTGGAACGGGCGCTCAATGCCGACCTGGGTATCTACTATTTGCTGGTTGCCAAATCCCGCCTGGGTACGCACCGGACGCGCGGATTTGTGCGCGAAGACGACTTTACCGACCTGGTGGCATCGCTCGACAAACGCCTCGACACCGCAGCGTCGGAGCGGTTTGCGCTGATATCTCGCCACGGCAAAAAAGTTTTTGAGCAGTCGCTGCATCTGATCGCTATCAACAGCGAAGAACATACGCTGAAGCAGCTCTATACCAACGACGAAATTTCCGAGAGTGTCTACCGCAAGCTGATCGGCAAGCTCCACCTGCAGCGTGAAAAGATCGAAGCCGCCCAGCATGACACCATCGATCCGTCCAAATATTCCGACCAAAAAGATATCTTCGATGCGCTGGTGCGTTGGCTCAACCGCTTGATCCGTCGTCAGGTCACCGCTGACACCACGATCGGCAAGTTGCAATATTACCGCGCCCAGATGATTATGGCGCGCAAAGTCACTAAAGCCTTGGGCCTAATGCAAAAAGAAGCCGTCGAGGGCGTCTTCGTGCCAGAGATTTATGACAAAGTCATCGCCCGCTACGACGGCTATCGCAGCCAAAACGCCGCCAAAGTCGACCGGATGCTCGAGCAGCACCCCGATGAATTATCACCATACTTGGCGACGCTCGCCGGCCGGGCGCTCGATGCGTCTGGTGGCCGTGCGCTAGAATATCTTGAGACGCGAGGTCTGGTGGATGAGCACACCGAGGCTCGGGTGCGCGAAGTCTACGGCAGCTACGCTACCAAGTAAACGCTAGGCTTCGTTGTATATGCTGGTGTCGGTGTCAAAGTTTTCGTCGAACAATGATGGAGATGACGACGGAGTCTCTCCGGTCGCTGCAAGCAGTGCAAATGCCGCGATCGCAGCCAATACCAGCAAGTAGTTCAGTGGGTCAGTCGATTGTTTGGTCAGAGCGCCAGCGTGCGCCAGTGCTGACTGATGGTAACGAAAATACAATGGTGCTGAAGCCAGGACGTTGAGCAAGCCGAGGGCGACGTAAACGATTAAAACAATGATAATAGTCGCCACATCTGGTAATCCTGTTGCGGCTGCGGCGGTCAGTGTAGCTGCAGCAGTGGCGAGCGATACGATAACTACCGCTGCCGATCCGGCGCCAATAATGTCCCACAGGTGACCAGACGTCAGTTTGAACGAACGTTTGATAGCGTCGATAGCACCGATGTCTTCGTTGGCGATGATCGCGTTCATGTACGCCAAGCGAAGAGCGATATATATGCCAGGCACGATCAGTAGGATAAAGCCAGCGATGATCATCAGGCCAGCTAGTATGTTAGCTACGATGTACGTAAATAGTCGCTGCAACCCACGGCGAAGTGCCGCGAGTATAGGCGTTTTCTGCATATTTTGGGCTTGGACATACATGTAGTCGACGGCGACATTGACGACGAAGATGCCAAACACAAATACAATTCCGACCAAAAACAGCGCGACACTGATCGTCGGTGCGACCACATCGCTCGCGGTGCTGTTGTCGCCAGTGACGAAGCTGAGAAAGCTGACGCCCGCAAAGCCCATAATTAGACCGAACCCGACGACGATAAAGCCGAGCACCATTGCGATCATCCGCCACAGATTAGTACGGTATATGCGGCGGACGCTTTCCATAAACGCAGTGATAGGTTGCGAGACGTATGTTTCGTTTTCGATTGGTTGATTGATGACGCGGTCGGTGCTCACTGCTCGGCTCCTCTGGAGTTAGTTGTATGCGCTCTAGTGTACGCTAGTCGTGTCGATGTGCGCAATAACCGCGCGCGCCTCGTCGGTGCTGGTGGTGTGCATCAATTGATCGCGCACGGCTGCGGCGCCATCAAAATCGCGTACATAGATTTTATAGAATCGCTTCAATGTTTCGTACGGCCGGCCAGTTTTCTCACTCCAGATGTCATATAGATCGAGATGAAGCTGGAGAAGATCGATCAGGTCTCTTGTCGTGTGAGTTGTGTCCAGTGAAGCAAACGCAAACGGGTCATGAAACACGCCGCGACCGATCATGACACCGTTGACCCCAGGATTGTCGCGGATGAGTTGCTCGCCGTGTGCCCTGTCCACGATATCGCCGTTGATGGTCAGCAAGGTATCCGGTGCGATCTCATCACGTAACGCCACGATGTCTGGGATCAGCTCATGATGAGCCGGGACTTTGCTCATCTCTTTTTTGGTTCGCAAGTGGATCGTCAAGTTGACGATGTCTTGAGAGAGCAGTGTGGTCAGCCAGTCGCGCCACTCGTCGACGCGGGTGTAGCCGAGTCGGGTTTTGACACTGACCGGCAGGCCGGCGGTTTTGGCGGCTTTGATACTAGCGATGGCGAGTTCTGGCTTGCGGATCAGGGCTGAGCCGCCGGATTTAATCGCTGACTTGGCTGGGCAGCCCATGTTGATATCGATGCCATCAAAGCCGAGCTCACGGCAATGCACCGCCAGTTGCTCCATGTCGCCTGGTTCCCCGCCCCAGATCTGAGCGATGATCGGCTGTTCGTCGTCGGTTTTGATCAAACGGCCACCGATGGCTTTTTCGCCTGCGTGTACCCAGCCCGTGGCGTTGGTAAATTCGCTGTACCACAGATCGGGCGGCGCAGCCTGAGCGATAACATGACGAAAAATCACGTCAGTGACGGCTTCCATAGGTGCCAAGATAAAAAATGGCTGCGGGAGCTGTTGCCAAACAGTGTTCATTGGTTTCATTATCTCATACATGGGAAAAGCCCGCGATTGCTCGCGGGCTACAGTGTGGGGAGGACGGGCATAGTCCTCACTTTGAATATCGATCAGTCTGATTATGGCGGTGGGAATCAGAATGAGATTCAGACAAAGGATCGACCTGATCGGTCGGCGATCACCCTGGGTTGATATCGTATACGGCTGCACTGTTTCCACCTCGTGGTATCTCATGAGAGATATTGACGAGACAGTGCCCTGGTTCGCGAGAAAAGCTCGCGGCGCCAGATACCGGCATCGATATCGATGTGTTTGGCTGAATGTGCTCTAGAAGTGCCACCCTGCTGTGTTTTCCAGGCACAGCAGGGTGGCTCGTGCGCAGCATGTTGCGACAGAGGCCTTGATCCTCGGTCGAACTTGCGCACGGGCGCGGGGTGTCCCTTCCCGCGATTACACCAGCCAGACCGGGTAGATGGAGGAGCCCCGACCTGGCTGGCGGCTTTAGGTGCCGGGTGGCAAGCGTAGGTGCGACGAGGCACTTGGCTCACTTCACCACCCGGCGGGGTCATGGGACCCCGGTCGCATAGCCCCGACGGCGTATACGACCAGAGGACATGTCGGGAATCGAACCCGAGACCTATACCCTGGTAGGGCAACGCTCTGCCACTGAGCTACATGTCCGAGGCCAGCCGGTGTGTCGGCTGGCAAATTTTACTTCAACACCTCCTTTCCGCAGTGACAGCATTTGTAGCCGTCACTGCTTTGCAGGTCCAGACCATTGTAGTAGATGGTCTGGAAGCATTTGCCGCAGCTGGACTCGGTTATCCAAAGTCCCTGCGGCTTCGCCGAGGTATGGGTGTAGGTGTAGGCGTCCACCTCCCTTCAAAGGTGAATTCAAGCACATTCTGTCAATGAACAACTCCACACGCGGAGCAGTCAAAGACTTCAATGCTACACGAATAGAATTATAAATTACTTTATCAGCTACAAGTGTATTTGTCAATAATGTCCGCTTCGTATTGTTGGATGCCCCGTAAATTTTGCTCATAGCCCGACACGTCCGGTAGGTTGAGCGTGGTGATACACTCCCAGACGCCAGCGATCAGACGACGAAATTCTGCTAGCTCATCAGAACTAAATGATTGCTCGAGCGCTAAGATATCGCCGCTCTGTGTCGGCTCGACAAACTGCAGGACTCCCCCATCGAACTGGTAGTTGGTATAATCACGCGAGTTTTCGACCAGCAGTTGGTAAAACATCAGTTGCTGACGATAGCGATGCAGTTTCATCTTTTCGTACTCGGTTTTGCCGCGCCAATCACGGCTGGGTTTGCCGGTTTTGTAGTCGGTGACGCGAATGGTTTTTGCCGTAGTATCTATGTCTACTAGGTCGAGTGCGCCGGTCAGCCGAGCATCGCCGACTACGACGTCTTGGCCACCAAAGCCGAGCTCGGTTTGCTGCGACGTGTCGAAGCTGTCATAGCGGTCGGCCAAAAACGCGCTCAGCGAATCGATGCCGCGTGCCAGGTAGGTGTCAAATTCGTGCTCTGGCAGGTGCTGGTCGCCCAGGATGCGTTCGTAATCGCCCAGTATGTCTTCGACTGGACGTTTGCTGCCGGTCGCGCGGTAGGTGTCGTGCGCGCGCTGCAGCGTAGCGTGGATAGCGGTGCCGAATTGGGCCGAAGCGGATTTGGCCTGCGGAAAGCGCAGTAGGTTGCTCAGCAAGAAATGTTGCGGTCCACCGCGTGTGACATCGAGGAAATTGCCTAGGTGGGTGGCGGATAGTTTGTAGCGCTCGAGTGTCGGCGCCAGCAGCTGACGCATATCGCTAGTCATCGGGCGAGTCAACGTGCTACGCCAGTCCAGCGCGGTTTGCTCGGTCAGTGCTTCGATCGACGGTGTGCTGTCGGTCGTCTGTGGCGATAGTGACAAATCGGTCAAGAAGCTGGCGGCCAGTGTGGCCCGAGCATCGGCGGATTCCAGGCTGTAGCTGATATCCAGGCTAGCCCGCGCGCGAGTCATCGCCACGTAAAACAGCCGCAGTCGCTCGTCGTAGCTGTCGCCGACAGGCGCTAGCGGCAAATTGTGAGGATAACTAATCAAGCGCGAACGGCCACGCACCCGCTCGCCCCACATGCTATCGATGGCGCCGACGATGTAGACATGATCAAATTCCAGACCTTTTGATTTATGAGCGGTCATCAGATTGATCCGGCCGGCCGATTGGTCGCTGCGGTGGCGGATGATGGTTAGCGGTGTGCCCAGTTCGCGGTGCATGGTGAGGTATTCCAGAAAAGCCTGGACCGTCGGCTCGTCATGTCCAGCGTGTTCGCGTACTCGGTCACGGATGGTGCGCAGGGCTTCGAGCGCGTCGAGGTACAGGTCGGGTTGAGTAGCGAGTTTATCAGAGCTGAAGAAATAGTTATAGAGCGGCGAGGTGAACGAGTGTGGTGCGTCTACAGCATCGTTGGTGTCGTCCAGCTCCACTCTTCCATCCTCACCATCTCGGCTGGCTTCGCGCCCAGAATCGACCACGGCTTCAGCGCGTGTCGTTTCTGGGGCTGCAGATAGCGCTCGATGGTTGAGGCTGTCAGAGTACAACTCACTCTCAGCCGCCCGCGAACCATCACTCGCCGAAGACTCCACGTTCCCCGTGGAGCGCGAGTAAGATGATAGTAACTGGCGCTCGCGCGTGTCTGAGGAGAGTGGTGGTCGTGAGGTGGCGGAAATAGCCTGACTCGACCCAAGCACTTCATCAATCTGCTGCTCTAAGCTCTCGATGTGGATGGCGGCCGAGCGGATGATCAGCCAGTCAGCGAATGGTTTGAATACAGGATTGGCTTGCATCAATTCTAGCCACAGCTGGCGGTTGCGGTAGCTCGCCAGGCTGAGTTGGTAGATGTTGACGGGATCGTAGCCAAAAGCTGGGTGCGCCAATATCTCGGGTAGTAGCGCATCGGCTTCGTCGTGGGCGTCACGGTGCAACGCGTCGATGATCAGCAGTAGGTGTTCGATCAGTCGGATGACATCGTGGCTGAGTGCGTCGTCACGGCGTTCGTAGTTGACGGCAATCCCCTGCTGCGCTAGATACGGCAACAGCGCCACCAATTCGTGGTGTCGGCGGGCAAAGACGGCGATCGACTCTGGTTCCGCGCCGTCGTCTATGCGGGAGCGGATGGCGGCTGCGACAGCCTGGCGCTCGGCCAGCGCCGACGAATACTCGTGCAGCTGGACGGTTGATTCGCCGCTGCGATGCGCTGTCAGTTCTTTGGACAAGCCGTCCATCGTCTGCTCCAGTCGATCAGTTCCTTGGGTGATGACAGCTCGAGAGTGCTCGAGCACTGGCTGACCAGAGCGGTAATTATCGGTCAGCACGAGCACCGGTGGGTCATCATAGCGCACCCGAAAACTATGCACATTTGATGTATCTGCGCCCTGAAAACTATAAATCGCCTGATCGTCGTCGCCGACCGCCATGATGTTGGCGTCAGCGTCCGGTGCCAGTGTGTACAGCAGACGTAGCTGCGCCAGGCTCGTGTCTTGAAATTCGTCGACCATCAGATATAGGTATTTTTCCTGGATGTTAGCGCGCAAATCCGACTGGGTTTCGAGCGCGTGAATGACCTGCAGGATCATGTCGTCGTAATCATACAGACCGGCTTCTTCCATGCGGCGCATGTATTCGTAGTAGATATGGCTGAGGGCGCGGAGTTTGGTGTGGCGTCGGCGATCTTTGAAAACAAAGGCGCCTTCGGAGTCTTTTTCGAGCCATGTGGCTTTCCAGGCGCTGATAGGCTTAGTACTGTCGGCTTCGGTGGCTTGGTCGACAGCTTGGGCGATCGATAGTGCCAAGGTGTTGGCCAGCGGTGTGATGCCGGCAGGCAATGAGGGCTGCGGGATGTCGGCGACGGTCTGAGCGATCGGCGCCAGTTGCTCGGCGGTTGATTTGCTGATGCGGTGCGCGAATACGTTGGCGACGTCACGCTCGACGGCATCGAGTACGGTTTCGTTAGCGTCGATGATCGCCCGCAATTCATCGCTGGTCAGACCGCTGCGCTTGAGTTCGGATATGGCGGTCAGACTGTCACGCAAATGCGTGTATTCATCGCCGTTCATGCCAGCCAGCGGATTGTTGTAGTCCAGCTCGGCAAATATCGACCGCAACAATTCGTACTGCGCTAGTTCGTCAGCTGGCTGGAACTGGGCGCCGCGGTAAAAATACTCACGGTTTTGATTGATAATTTCGGTACCAAAACCGTGAAAGGTGTGAATGGCGACTTTGTATGCATCAGCACCGATGATGCCACGCAGACGTTCGCGCATGGCCACCGCGCCACTTTCGGTAAAGGTCAGACACAAGATACTCTGCGGCAGGGTGTCAGTCTCGCGCAGTATCCGCGCCGTTCGCATACTCAGCAGCTCCGTTTTGCCCGTCCCCGGCCCTGCTAGCACCAGCAGTGGGCCGTCGATTTGTTCGACGGCGCTCGCTTGGGCGTCATTCAGCTTACTCGCGCGGTTTTTGTAGGCCTCTTCCATCAGATATATTGTAGCAGGTTGCACCAGATACGAACTCATAGGATAATAGCTGTATGGACGATGCATGGCTCGATGAAGTAGCGCTGGAGCGCGAGGCAAAGGCCGGCTTCGGGATGAATATCGAGATCGATAAAGTCATCGCCCACGAGATCGATGTGTCGCGGGCCTCAAAAGCTTCGGTGTATCTGACCAAGAAAAAGCAGCTGCTTTGTTATATCCACGGTCAGAGCCGGTTGCAGCTATCAGATGTGCGCAAAATCGTCACTCGCATGGGCCTGCGTGCCGAACTGTACATGCCGCCCGTCGGCCAGCCGAATTATTTCGACGACATCGGCCGGGACAAATTCCGCGACGTCTTCCCTGGACGCTCTCACATATCTGATCACGACATCGCCTACTATCGGACACTTGCGCCGTATAACCCTGCGCTGGTGCTGGTGGCCGAAGTCACCCATGGCGTCATCTACCAGTACGACAGCGACGCCAGCAGTGACTGGCGGCCGGCAGCCAAATTCGCCTATCGACGCATCAAAACTAGTTAAATTGACAATATGTAAATAAGTACGTAATAGTATTGACATTTAGCTCATGCTATGATAATATACTAGTGTTTACTAAATCAAGGAGACGCTATGTACGGAGAGGTTCAAGGAACAAGTATCGTTCCACCAGTCGTCGCGGGAGCAACCGTGACAGCCCTACCTACTACCGGTGCCGGATTTATCACCAGCGCTGCTATCGCAGTTGCTGCTGGTCTAGTCGCCTGGGCGCTTGTCTATTTTTATCGACTAAAAGTAGCACAGCGATAAGGTAGCGCGCCAACTATCAATCAAAGTAATTGCTCTAGTTCGCTAGAGCAAGTGGGTTTACTATGGCAAAAAATCGACGCAAATTAGGACTCGGCAGTATCGGACTGAATGTGTTTGCATTGGTCTTTACGCTGATGCCGATATTCACTATGAGCATGTGGACATACCAGATGTTTGTGAGTGATAGTGATACGCGCCAGGTCGCAGCGCTCACTCAGGTGAGCTATGATCACCAGCCGCGATTGTTTGACGAGCCGTTACTGTCGATTACCTTTGACGATGGCTGGGAATCTGTGTATTCCCAGGCAGCGCCGATCATGAGTCGCTACGATATCGTATCGACGCAGTATATCCTGCCAGGTACGTTTGATAACCCGCTGTATCTGTCGGCCGAGCAAGCTGTCTCACTCAAATACGCTGGTCACGAGATCAGTTCACACACCTATTCGCACGAGAAACTGACCGAGGCGTCGGATGCCACAGTTCGTCTACAGCTCGATCAGTCGCTGGAGATTATGCGGCGCTTTGACCTGCTTGATCAAGACCATCTGACCTTTGCCGCGCCAAATGGTGCGCTGGATGGATATTCCAGGCAGCAAGTCGAGCAGCGTTTTGCGCTGGCACGCAACGTCAAAGGTGACTTGGCTCACGACGTATCGGACAACGACATGAATGTGGCCGGTCAAACTGATCGGTACGATATTATCGGTTACACGGTCGGCCAGTATACGACGCTCGAGCAGCTGCGCCAAGCGCTTGACTACGCCGGCGAACATAACGCGTGGTTCATCCCGATCTATCACCAGATTGATGATTCGGGTGAAGAATACAGCGTCTCGCCAGAGGTGTTCGAACAGCACATGAAATTATTCCGCGACAGCGGCATAACGATCGCCACTATGCGCGACGTCTACTTGAACAATCAGGAGGTGCTGCGATGAGTCGCCAGCTGCCGACGTTGACGCGCCGTGTCGTCGCGCCAGTCCGCCGGGCGCTTGAGCGAGCCGTGCCGCACAACACCGCGCTGCGCGAGCTGTCTGACATCACCTACACCCCCAGTGAGTACGCCGATCGTATCGTACGCAGTATCGAAAACGGCTCAGCAGCCAAGCGGCCAATCGCCCTGATCATCTCCGCTTACAACGAAGAATTGGTGCTGGAGCACACGATTCGCTCGGCGATGGCGGCTGGCTTGTCGGCGCACGATATTTTCGTGGTTGACGACAAATCTGCCGATGACACGGCTGCTATCGCCCGCCGCGTTGTCGGCCCGCTCAATGTCCTGACGGTCAATCGCAGTGGCAAAGGCCTGGCCATCCACCAGATAAACGAAGCCCTACGTATCAGCCAGCGCTACGACTGGATCCATATCGCCGACGCCGATGGCGAGTTTGATAGCCAGTATTTCAACGAATTGACCGCTCACCTCGACCCCGACTACGCCGCTGCGACCGGCTATGTTACTAGCTTGCCTGGCTCGTACATCAGCAAATACCGTGGGTTTGAATACGCACTCGGCATGGATGTCACCCGCCGATTCCAGTCGATGGCCGACGTCATCACCATCGTGCCGGGACCGACATCGATTTTCCGCGCTGATGTGTTTGAGCAATTG
This sequence comes from bacterium, assembly GCA_030429935.1. GTDB lineage: Bacteria > Patescibacteriota > Saccharimonadia > Saccharimonadales > Saccharimonadaceae > SZUA-359. The sequence continues at coordinate 12,621 of JAUIGH010000001.1, forward strand.
GATTTCAACGCCAACGCCCTGTGCGAAGATTTCGACGTCACGTTGCAGATTCACCGCCAAGGCCTGGGCAAAATCCTATTCATCGAATCAGCCATCGCCCGCACCCAAGACCCTGGTACCATGCGTGACTATCTGCGCCAGATCACGCGCTGGAACCGCGGCGTCATGCAGATGTTTTTCAAACACCGCATCGGCAGCACTGCTAGCCGTGTTGACACCTATTTACTGTATCAACTGGCACAAAACTTGCTGTTTTTCTGTATGTACGCGATCTGGATTCCGGTGATCACGCTGATGACTGGTAGTATCGTCTACCTGGCGTTGGCGTTCTTGTCCGATGTTATCATCGTGCTCGGTTTTGTGCTGTTTGCGCAGATTCGTACTCGCCGTCGTGATATCTTGCCGGCCTTTCCAGTGGTATATTTGCTGCGCTGGGTTAGTTTAGCGGTGTTTATCAAATGTTTCGTCGAAGTATTTTTGCTCGGACGTCATCGCCTGGCAAATGGCGTCTGGGAAACCGTCCAGCGCCGCGTCAACCCTGCCTAATCCGAGAGCCAGCGGTGGTCAACCGCCCCGGTTTCGTGGTATACTTGTCCAGCTGCCGCGTTGACCGCGGCACCGACATCGCACTGGGGTGTCGCCAAGTGGTAAGGCACTGGATTTTGGTTCCAGCATTCGGGGGTTCGAATCCCTCCACCCCAGCCAAGATGTACACCAAAGGTGGCCCGAATGGGTCTAGGGTTTTGATATACATCCCGGTTCAGAAAAAGTGGCCAAGCAAGGCCACTTTTTGGTTTGAAGCTCTTATGATTTGTACGAACAGGCAATCGGACGTATAGCTACAGGCTTATTTTAATATTTTTCCATACAAGGCCATTGTCGTCGATGTACGGCACGCCGTCCTCTTTGAAGCCTAGGGACTTGTTAAGGTTGATGACGGGCGTGTTATTGGCCAAGTGGCGAGAATAGATGGTTTTCAACTCGAAGGTGTTCTTTATGTAATTAACAGCTGCTTGCATAGCAGACTTCCCGATACCCTTGCCGCGATAGTCAGGGTTACCGATCATGATATGAATACTTGGCGGCTGTACATGGTGATTCTCGAATAGCTCAATCCAGACAAGACCGATCGTCTTTTGATCGATAATAATCATGCGAGCCCTCTTGCTCTAGGCTGATAAACTCACGCATAATAGCCATTTCACCTTCAAGCGTGGATGGCTCAATTTCACTATTGGCGTTACCCATGCTTAAGAGTGTGGCGTGGCCTTCTGGCCTTTGAAACCAGCTTAGTGCAAAGAGCGCATCTCTATCTGGGTCGGGTGATAACAGTTGAATGCTCGAATCGTTAGATTGCATAATGACTCCTCATTCATTTAGTGTAGAGTGTATGGCTTCTTCGAGTAGGTTAAGCCCCTCGATTAGCACCTCTTCACTAATAGTTAATGCTGGTATGAATTTAACAACCTCATCTTTTGCTCCTACTGTTTCAATGACGAGTTTTCTTCGAAACAAAGCTTTGTAATGGTTTTTGCCATCTCCGCTTCCGGAAAACGAGTCCACACGAGAGGCCGCGTCCTCGGACCGTCGTGAAGGTTTCGAGATAAAGATCTTTTATTCTCTCTAGTCTTTCGCGAACAATTTTCTCTTTTCATTTCACTTCCGCTGAAAGCTCGTCCGACCGCCAGAACTTTTCAAGTGCCTTGAGGCCGGCGACAATGCAAGATTATTACCCCGAAATGTGCCGTTAGGCTGCCCTGGCTTCCATATATCTAACTCTGGTTTAAGGAGTACGAGCGCCATAGGTAGGCCAAAGCCGGAAATTGACTTTGATAAGACGACATCTGGGTGTGTTTCGGCAAACTCAAAGCTAAAGAAATCTCCAGTTCGTCCGCACCCTGCCTGGACATCGTCGACAATAAGAAGAATGCCCCTCCTAGCTGTTAAGTCGCGAAGGCGCTTTATCCACTCGGCGCTAGCGACATTTACACCCCCTTCACCTTGAAAAAGTTCAACAATGACAACTGCTGGCAGATCGACGCCGCTACTTGGGTCATCAAGAACTTTTTCTAAATATGCAATATTGTCTAATCCATCAAAGTAGTTGTCATAAGGGGGAAAGACGGTGTCACTTAAAGGGGTACTAGAGGCGTTCCGGAACCATGAGCTGGACGTTGCTGCGAGCGAGCCTGAAATGAGTGACTAAATGCAATGACATTATGTAGTCCTGTTGCAAGACGAGCGATTTCCAGGGCTGCTTCAACTGCATTAGTGCCAGTGGGGCCAGTAAATTGAAGTTTATAGTCAAGAACGCGAAGTGTGAGGATGGTTGTCGTAAACTCCTTGATGAACGTAGCCTTAACCCTAGTGGCCATATCAAGTCCATGGATAATGCCATTACTCTGGAGATACTCGATCAGTGCCCGGACCATCGTTGGTTCGTTGTGTCCGTAATTGAGTGCGCCAGCGCCACGAAGAAATCGATATAGCGACGCCGCTCGTCATCCCATATATAGGATCCTTCTGCCTAAAAGAGCGAAACTGAGAAAGAGCGAACACATCTTATTACATTTGATTCGTACTGATCGATTACGTCTGACGCTGTATTCGTGCTGTAATTTTACCAGAAATCAGCTTGTACGGTTATAATGTAGGTATGAACTACGATTATGTCATTGTTGGTGGCGGTGCAATTGGGCTGGCTATAGCTTATCGACTCAAGAAATCCCACGAAGAGCGATCAGTACTAGTGCTTAATAGTAATGAAACTGGCACGGCAAGTCTTGCTTCGGGTGCTATGCTTGGCTGTTTTGGTGAAGTTACAAAATACACACTGAAAAACGAAGCTGGCAAAAAGAAATTTGACCTGATGTACGCTGCTCATAAGCAATGGGCGTCATGGCGCGAGGAAGTCGAAGCTTCAGCGCAACAATCTATCAGGCATACGCCTGGAAGCTATGTAATTCTTAACACCCACGGCGGATCCCTTGACGATGAAAACTTTGATGCAATGGTGCAAGCTTTGGTTAACTACGAAGAGCCTTATGAGTATGTTGCGCCGAAGGATATCCCGGGCCTCCATCCAAATAATCTAGCCCGTCCACTTCGTGCAATTTATCTTCCAAATGAAGGTTCAATTGAAAGTAATCAATATGTTGAAGTGTTGAGAGTTGCCTGCCGGAATATTGGCATTACTCTCACAGACATTCACTCTCTTGGGGCTATTGAGCGCCGTGGTAATGATTATGTCGTGACTATTGACGATGAAACAAATATAACAACGTCATCGGTGATTATTGCTACGGGCGCTTATACGAGCAGTGTCTTAGCAAAGGTGACGCCTACTGTCGGTGCAATGCCGGTGCTTGCTGGTAATGGCGTAGCTGCAGTAACAAAGCGTCAACTTGGTGAAGGCTTCAAGGCGACAGTGCGTACCGCGAATCGCGCAGGCTCCTGTGGGCTTCACATCGTACCAATGAGTGATGGGTGTGAATATATCGGTGCTACTAACGTTCTCTACAGCGAGCCCGAGGCGCGTATGACCGTTGGTCTCTCCCACTTCTTGTCCCAGTGTGCAATCGAGCAGCTTGACCTCAATATATATCACTCCTTCGTACAAACATGGCGCACAGGTAATCGTCCTGTTTCTTTGGACACCTTGCCACTGATTGGAAAAATAGACGATCTGGGACTGTATGTTGCAACAGGGACGTATCGCGATGGACTTCACTGCTCACCTGTTATTGCGGATGCGCTAGTGGCCGTGATCGATGAGAGGGAAGCTCCATTGATCGAAAGCTTTAACCCGCAGCGAACTTTTACAGAGTTGATGTCGAAAGAAGTTTCTATGGACGAGTATGCTATGCAGGCAGTGTCCGGTGCCTATGAGAACTGGTATCGACCCGCATACTACATGAATGATGATGAAGTCTATAAGAGCGCTCGTCAGAAAGCCGCTGATATATACGACCAACTTCAGATAAATGTTGGCCTTCATCCAGATATTCTTCTGCTTCTCTCTTCCGACGACTCAGCTATCGAGCGAGTAAGAGAGTATCTTCTGATTAACGAGGTGCAGGCGACATGACGTCGGGTCGAGACCTTATTGACGCCGAGGGTCGTGTGACTCGCTGGCCTAAAAAATCCACTGAGCGCGAGCAGGTGCTTGGCTACCTGGCTTCAAAGTTCCAAAGCGACCGCACATACACAGAAATTGAAGTAAATGATATTTTGCGCCAGTGGCATACATATGAAGATTGGTCGTCTCTAAGACGCGATCTTATCGGTTACGGCTACGCAACTCGGGATAGAAATGGGCTCAAGTATCAATTTAAAGGACAGGGAGACGAATAGTGGAACAGATTCGTGACTACAGGCCGGATACGGATGAAGCTGAAGTCTCAACACTCTTGAAAGAGTTTCAAGAACATCTCGCCACTGTCGATCAAGAAGATGAAATCCGAAGCTTTGTTTCTGATGCGGACGCACGCCGCTACCTAGATAAGATGGTCAATGATAGTACGGAAATGAATGGTAAGTTTTTGGTGCTCGAGCTGGATGGAAAGCTCGTTGGTTTCATTCAGGGGATCATTGACCCACGCAATGACCAAAGTGATGTCATGTACCAAACTACACACAATGCACAGATTGAGGGTTGGATCGGACTTGTCTATGTACGCCCCGAATATCGTGGACGTCGGTTTGGTATCAAGCTGATTGAGGCGATTAAGCAGCACTTTATAGCCAATGGCTGTACTACGCTCCGCCTCTTGGTTGCTCGCGATAATACTAATACGGTCAACTTCTATCACAAATATGGATTTACTGACCGCGACGTAGAAATGGCTATGCCGTTATAGATCATGACTAAAGCAGGCCGACCACTTTATGCGTTTGTAGATGATTGTGCAGTACAGTGGCCTGAGATGCCTGCGCTTAGGGATGAACAGTATGTATATACCTATGGTGAGCTGAGTAAGCTTTCAAGTTACTTTGCTCATCGTATTTGTGCGACAGGTGACGTTGCGGGAAAGCACATCGGCCTGCTGTACGATCGCTCGGCCCAAAGTATTATCTTGTTGTTGGCTATTATGAAAGCCGGGGGTGTGTATGTTCCTCTCAACCGGGCATTGCCAAAAGATCGTCTTATGGAAATGGTGAGTGGAGCGGATATCACCCTTGTCGTCACTCCGGATGAGCCTTCTATTGCTATGGACCAGCCCACTATTGCTCTTGCGCCGATTGATCCTTTGCATGTCGCTATTCAGCCTCCGCTGCTTGCTAGTGAGGCACTAGCCTATGCAATTTTCACCTCTGGCTCAACGGGAATGCCGAAGCTTGCTCTGTTGAGGCACGAGGCTGTTGTGCATGTTATGACAGCGTTAGCTGAACGATATTATATCGCACGCAATGATCGTATGCTACAGTTCGCTAATCTCTCATTTGACGGGTCAATATCAGAAATCTTTGGTGCTTTTATCGCTGGCGCCGAGCTTATTATTCCGGGTGAGCAAACGACGCAAAGTCTTACGCGGCTGGCTGCCTATTTTGATAGCGAGGCTGTGAGTGTTGCTGTTTTGCCACCCTCGCTTCTTGCACACCTTCCGCTTAGCTTTCGGTCCTTAAAGACTATCGTTGTTGCGGGCGAAGCGTGCTCCTCTTCTCTTGCAAGAACGGTCACAAAGCAAGTGCCGCATTTTATTAATGCATATGGTCCGACGGAATGTTCAATTTGTGTTTCAACCTATGAGGTGCCAAAAGATTTCGACGGAAGCATCATTCCAATCGGCGAGCCGCTCCCCGGCGTGAATACGGTCATACTGGATGAAAAAGGCCAGCCCGTCGCAAATGGAGTGACCGGTGAGCTGTATGTGGGCGGCCCTAGTCTATTTGATGGGTACTATAATGACTCGGCAAAAACATCTGCTGCGCTCATTCAGCGCGGGGCTGAGGGCCTATTTTATAAAACAGGTGACTATGTGACTCTTGAGGGTAAAATCCTTACGTACGTATCTCGATCCGATGATTATATAAAACTCCACGGCCTTCGTATCTCTCCCCTTGAGATTGAGGAAGCGATTCGGCACTCGGACGATTCTATTCGTGGTGCAGCTGTGGTATTGGTTGAGGATGGAGACGACAATAGTCTTGCTGCTTTCTATGAGAGCGCGCACGAGCTACCTGTTGATGATATTCTTCAGTCGATAAAGCGCCAATTGCCGGCATATGCGGTGCCGCATAAGATTGTGCATCTTGCACACCTTCCGCTGACTGACAACAAAAAGATTAACCGTCGTGCACTTGCTGCACAGGTGCGGCCAAGTCTCGAACCGGCGCCAGCTTCGGATTCCTCTCTACGCGCGCTTTGGCAAACTACTCTACGGGTGTCCATTGACGATGCAACTGATTTCTTCTTGGCGGGTGGCGACTCGCTGAAGGCGATGCGGTTAATTGCTGAAGTTGATCGGCAGTATGGAACAAGCTTAAACCTTGTGGATCTCTATAACCACTCCACCTTTGGTGATTTTTCTGCTCACATTGAAGCCTCTTCACCTTCGGCGTCTTTACGATCATACAACCCACAGGACCTAACTCCATACGAGGTAATGATGTGGAGCGCGTCTGCACACTCGGGTAACGCAGGGGCGTACACGCTTGTGGAGGTTGTAGAGCCATATTTTGATGTAGACCCTATGCGACTTAAGCAAGCTATTGCGGCACTGTCTGATAACTTTTCTGCTGCATCGTATCGCTACATCCTTGGTGAGAATGGGCTTGAGAAACAACTGGCTTCAGGAATTAGTTTTGTTAATCATGGCGATCTCACTAGGGCGGAAGGTGACGCACTCGCCACTTCTCTTGCAAACGCTGGCATAGACCTTGCTGCCGATGCGCTCATTACAGTTCATTTTGCGCTTATTGACGCGTCCCCTACTATTATCATTCATGCTCATCATATTGTACTTAGTGCAAGTATTCTGAAGCTCTTTGTGGATGAGCTCTGGCAACGCTATGCTGGCTTGGCCGTAGTGCAGAGGGTCGAGGAAGCGCCTCGAGAATTCACCGAAGACGATTTAGCGTTTTGGAAAAAAGCTTACGACTCCACCGCTGATTATGTGCAATTGCCATGGAGCGGTATTCGGCAGCCAAAACCAAAGAACGACGGAGCTACCTTTGTAACGACAATCGATGTATCTATGAATCGGCTAGTGTCAGAGCTTGGTATTACAAAATTTGTCTTTTACCGAAGTGTCTTCGCTCTTCTCCTCCATAGGCTTACTGGCCAACCTTCTTTTTACATTGGTAGCTCAGTTGATGTGCGTCATGGTGACTTCTTAGGGGCTCAGCCGGCAATGCTTAATTCACTACCTATTCTCTCTGTTCTTGAAAGTGAGCAGACGTTTAAGAGTTTTATCCTCGAGACACAGCAGGCTGTGCGGGCCGCCCTTAGTCATTGCCATGTACCCCTTCATGACATTATGAAGCTTCACATATTTGAGCAAGATCGTCTCGTCGGTCCTTTTAACGTCTTGTTTGATTACGTCGAGAAGCCTAACTCTTACGAAATGCCCGGGCTTGGCACTATTGATAGCAAGCAGTGGTTTAATTCCAGCGCTAAGCACGACCTGACTCTTACAGTTGTTGAATCGTCGGGCACTGAGTTGCAGTGGGAGTACGATACTGACCTTCTGGATGAACGAACTGTGCAGCAATTTGCAACTATCTTCACCCACCTCTGTCATACGGTTCTGCACGACTTGCACGCTCCGATCGCTTCCCTCCCGCTTCTTGACGAGGGTGAGCGAGTGGCTATGCTAAGCATTGGCAGGGGTGAGACTCGAGCCCGCTCGGCAAGCTCATTCTACGAGCGGTTCTCTGATATGGTGAGGCGGCAACCCGATGCAATTGCTGTGCGACACCAGGGGCACAGCACAACGTATCAAGATCTGCACTACCTCGTGGAGCACTTCTCGGCAATTCTTGTGGAACAGGAACTGTCCTCAGACGCTCCTGTGGGAGTTTTTATGGAGAGGTCTCCGGAAATGGTCGCCATCATTGTTGCGCTTTGGAGGCTGGGCTATGCGTATGTGCCTATCGAAACAACCCTCCCATTGCAACGTATCCGCTCAATTATTGAAACAACTCGAATGTCGCTTATGGTGACGAAAGTTACGCACCGGGCAAAGCTTCCTGTTGATAATATGCGGATTATCGATGAAACACATCAGCCGAAGACGATCTATACTCCCGAGACTACAGTATCGCCAAATACGCTTGCGTATGTCATCTTTACTTCGGGATCCACGGGAACGCCTAAGGGCGTCATGATTGAGCACGCGGGTATGATGAACCACGCTGAAGGTATGATCGAATATCTCGCGCTTGATAATGCGTCGACGATTGCGCAGACTGCCTCGCATTCATTTGATATTTCTGTGTGGCAATTAACTACAATACTTATTGCTGGTGGAACGATTGCAATCTATTCGAAAGACGAGCAAAGCAATCTCGATAGTTTTACGACGCGGCTTTTTGAGGACCGGGTCACTTTGTTGGAGCTCGTGCCATCATACATCAATATCCTCCTCGAATATCTTGAGGATACGCACAATCAGCAGAAGCTAAAGAACATTGACGCCCTCATCTCGACGGGTGAGAACATCTCGTGGCCTATTGTCGAGGGTTGGCTGCAAAACATGCCAGGGAGTCGTTTAATGAATGCCTACGGACCGGCCGAGGCATCTGATGACACTAACTTGTTTACATTTAAAGATCTATCGGCAATGCAGCGACGAGGTCTTCCGGTTGGTGCTTCCCTTGCTAATGTTAATGCTTACGTTCTAGATGAAGCGCTAAATCCTCAACCAATTGGTGTGCAGGGTGAAATCTATATTGCAGGCATTGCAGTGGGCCGAGGATATATTAATGATCCTGAGCGAACTCGCAAGAGCTTTATTAGCAATCCTCACACGGGTGAGCGTATGTATAAAACGGGCGACCTTGGCTATTGGTCCTCGGAGGGTCAACTTGTGTATTTAGGGCGCTCTGACTTTCAGGTCAAAATTCGAGGCTTCCGGATCGAACTCGAAGAAATTGAGGCCCACATCATTCGCTACCCTCATATTACGTCAGTAGCGGTAATGGTGGTTGACCGGAATAATTCCAAGCAGCTCCACGCTTATGTCACTGCTGATATAGATATTGATAGTAGTGTGGTGCTAAGTCATCTTCGCGACCATCTCCCTGACTATATGGTTCCTTCGAGTATTGTTCAGTTATCGGCTCTGCCGTTAAACAATAGTGGAAAGATTGATCGTCATTTTCTTGCCAACAAAGAGCGTCTGCGTTTCAAGGAAGTTGAGGAAATTGCTGGGCCGAGCGTTGAAGAAGCAGCAGTAATGGCGGTATGGCGCGAAGTCTTTGGGTTGGATTATATGACGGTTGACGATGACTACTATGCGCTTGGCGGAGACTCGATTACGTCTTTTCGCGTCTATGCCAAGCTCAGCGCAAAGGGCTACCAGCTTACTCTTCAGGACATCCTTGCCTTCCCTATCCTGAAAGACTTCGCGAGAACCATGACATCTGAGTCAGTTGACGTGCGGCAGGTACCTCGGATCGACAAGGCATTATTGCCGACACCGATTCAATCCCGACTCCTGGCTGCCGGGTCTAAAGAAGTAATGGCGCAGAATATTAGTCTCAAAGGTCACTGGGAGCGTGAGCGACTTAATACTGCTATCCAGGCGTCGGCACGGAACCAAGGTGTCTTTTATCTGATGTTCGACGCAGATGGACAGCGCTTTGGCCTGGAGCCCCAATTCAAAGAGGCATATGCATTCGTTGAGTCATCTGTTGCTGAGGATGATGCTTTTGACAGGCTGAACAGGGAGCTGACGCGGAGTGTGGTTTTTGCTTATGGTGCCGAGGGTGACGACACTACAGTAAGGGCGCTTTACCTGTCGGCGAATCATTTGGTAATGGATGTAGTGTCATGGAATATCTTTATTGCCGCGGTGAACGATGCGTATGAGGCGACGTCACGTGTCGATAATGATATCGATTACACATTTGGCTCATGGGCACAGGCCATGCAAGATGCTGATGACCCTTCGTCTGAAATATTAGACTATTGGCGGGGTGTTCTTTTGCAAACGGTTGATGCGACGCGTGCATTAAAGCAACTTTTTGTTTACGACATTCCTGATCGGCAACTCTTTACGATGGACGCACCCCTTCCTCTGGTACAATTTACAGACGCGTCGGTTTATCTAGCCGTATTACAAGCGCTTGCGCAAGTCCTTGATATTGCTCAGTCGGGGATATTAATAGAAACTCATGGACGGTACGGGGAGGTGTTAGGCATTGACCTCTCAAAGACGGTGGGGTGGTTTACTCACCTCTTACCCCTGACTGGGGCGACTAGCCGTGATATTGAATCTATTCTTCGTGTAGACAATATGACTAAAGTGGCTTATGGCTTGGCAACTCAACGAGATTTACTGAATCGCGAACTAGAGCCACTAGTGGTTGTAAACTATCTTGGCAAATCTTCTAATATGAGTGGCTATGCTATGCGCCATAGTGCCCAGGAGAGGCCGATCGGCAAAGAATTACTGGAGCTGTCTATCTATGAAGACGGCTCGAATTTGTGCATTAAAGTCGTGCTCTATGCGACACCGAAGGAGGATGAATTTGTACAGAAACTCCTTACTGCTATTACCCGGCAGCTCTCTGCGGGTGAGGCTAATTTAGAAAAAAGTCGTCTTGATGCTATTTTGAAAAGAATCGGAGCAAACTGTGGATAGTCCAATTACTGACATTGTGCCTGCAACTCCCGTACAGCATGGGTTGCTCTATGTTGAGCGTTCGTATGCAAAAGGCTCGCTCTATCATGAGCAGTACATTGCTAAGTTGGCGGGCCCCCTGGACCTGGGCCGTCTAGAAATTGCATGGCAAAAAACCGTTGCTGCACACACTATTTTGCGAACTATTTTTGACTGGGATGGACAAAATGAACCGATGCAAATTGTACTGCGGCATTATGCTGCGCCGTTTGTTGTTATGGCTGATCCGCTGGAGGAGAATGAACGTACGGCATTTGTAGAGCGGGACGCTCAGGATTCATTTCAATTTGATACAACTCCACCCCATCGACTCACTCTCATGAAGCTCGATGATCAGACGCACTGGCTAGTTTTTACCTACCACCATCTATTACTAGATGGCTCCTCAGTCTCGGCGTTATTTGATTACTTGGCATGGCAGTATAATCAGCCGTCCGAAGTGCGAGAAATTAATGACTACGGCGCATACTCTCGTTGGATACAGAGTTATAGGCAACAGGAAAATTCTGTTGATGCGTGGCATAGCTATGCCGAGGGTATTAGTCTCCCAGCTTCGCTGGTGCAAGAATATAGCAATGATCAGACTCGCGAGCATTATCAGTATATTGATCGCGAGGCGGTAGATCGGCTGGTCGCTGCGGCTCGTGCGCATCACCTCACGCTTAACAGTATTTGTCAGGTTATGTGGGCATATACATTTGCGCTGAGTCGTGAGCAGCCACAGGTGTGCGCTGGTTCACCGACAATGGTCAAGCCACTTGATAGCAGCCTGGATTCTGTAGTGGGTCTTTGTATTAATACATTGCCTTATATACTCTCGTTCGATCGCGAGCAATCTCTGGTTGATATTGCTGTGCGGCATCAACAGAACTGGGGAGGGCTTATCGAGCACTCTCGAATCGGGCTCGCTGAGATCAAGAAAGCTATTGGATATCATCACTATGGCGATCCGTTCGACACCATACTAACGTACACGGACGCTCGTGACAGAATACTCCCTAGGCTTGATGGTGTAGATTGGCGGGTCCTGTCGCATAATGAAGTAACTCAATATCCCCTATCGCTGGACGTTGTTTATGATGTTCATTCAATTGAATTAAAAGCAACCTACAGAGATGCTCACTATAATGCACCGACCATTTCACGTCTTGTGCAGTCTTTTGCTGATAATCTTAGCCTTTTCATTGAACACCCCGATACCATTCCTCACCTTCGGTCTTATACTGATGTAGATGACGAGACTGTTGCCCCTCAGGGAAGCGGGCGTGAGGCACTGACCGAGAAAATTGCACAGATATGGACGGATGTATTCGGCGTTGAAGTTGGATATGATTCAAACTTTTTCGACCTTGGTGGTGACTCAATTAGCTCTCTTCGTATTGTCAGTAAACTCCTTGAGGCGGGCGTTACGGCTTCGATGCGCGATGTCTTCGATTCACCGACCCCGGAGCTGCTTGCTCGAGTGGTGTTATCGACCGCAATAGATGACCCTGTTACGCACATGGATCTGCCTGCAAGCGTTGAGGAGAAGGCTCGTCAGTTATACGGAAGCAATATTAGTGCAGTTGTCCGCGCTTCGAGTGTCCAGCAAGGCATTATCCGTCGTCCATCATCCAAGCAGAATTTATATCATGACCAATCAACGTTTACCTACAAAGGCCGCTTGGACCCTGAACTATTTGAAAAAGCGTGGAACATTGCTGCACATAAAAATGACGCGATGCGCATGCGATATTTTTCGAAGGACGATGTGTGGTATGTGTGTGCGTTAAAAGACAGCGCCATATCTATGCGGTATTTCGACCTCAGGGATACACCACGACAGAGCGAGGCTATACAGCGCGCTATTGAAGACGACTTGGCGACGCCTTTTAATCTTCAGCGCGACCCACTTATTAGACTAAGGCTATATCGAACTGGCGATGAGACACACGTTCTCTTTTTGAGTTTCCATATTCTTGTTACCGACGGTTGGAGCTTTGCTTTCATGATGGACGATGTTTTCACTGCCTACGAACACCTTATTGAGGAGCGATCGTTCGATCTTCCTAGTCGCCGCCTGACATATGTTGACTATCTCCACTCGCTTACGGTGAGCGATACTATTTCCGGTCGCCAGCATTGGTCTCAATATCTCCATGATGCTGCGGGAGCTAAGGGTGTGTCGATCTCAAATTTTTCAAACCTTGACGTGGTTTTTGCTCATCTTGACGGAGACGAGACGGATGTAATTCAGCGGTTTGCAAGTGCAAAGAAGCTATCACTCAACTCGGTCGTGCAGGCTGCTTGGGCAACAATTAACGCACGACAATCGGAACCGGTTATATTTGGTGCAACAACGTCCGCTCGTTTGCTTCATGGTGTCAATTACGACGATACTGTTGGTCTTTTCTTTAATGACATCCCTATTATTGCTCATGTCGAGGGTCGGAGTATTGAGCAGCTGGCAAATATAATTCAGCGTGATTTTCAGACGAACCTAAAGTATAGCTACGTATCTTCTTATGATATTGCGGAGATGGTGGGTCGGGATCCCGAAGAAGCGCCATATGATAGTCTTATTGTTTTCGAAAACTACCCTAAGATGCAGGAAGATAGCCTGAAAGAATCCCGCCGTGGTGGAGTGATGAATACGGACTATTGGCGACGGGACATGGCCGACATTCCAATGACGTTGTATGTAGAGGTGCGCAATGGCGTGACAGACATTAAACTTTCTTATAACAATACCGTCGTTTCTCGTGATGTTGCTCAGGGGCTTGTCGATGAGTTTATGCGGACGTTAAAGGTATGTACATTGTAGCGCTTCTTGATATTAGGCTAGTAAATGATGGGATTAAGACAAAGGCCGTGTCCCTCTTGTCGCCTGAGGAAATGGAGCGTTATGGGAGATTCCGTCATGCGTCCGATGCTAATCTATTTCTTTTTGGTCGGTTTCTTGCGCGCTGTCTTGTTTCCCGTGTCGCCACGAGGCGACCTGAAGATGTTGCAATCCTGGTTGCCGGTACCGCAACTAAGCCCTATGAGTCGCAGCGGCTGATAGAGTTTAGCATTTCACACAGTGGAACCTTTGTGGCAGTTGCTGTCTCTCAGCGACCGGTTGGTATCGACGCACAGGTGCACGACCAGACACGGACTGATGTGTTTGATAGATTCTTTACTGCTGAAGAAAAAGGCTACGCCCACCAGTCGTTGAAGAATTTTTATAGATTATGGACGTCTGTGGAGTCGCTAGCAAAGATTACAGAGCTCGGCTTCAATGAAGCGCTCATGAATCGTACCCCCCGGTTCAAGAGTGATTTGAGTGGCTACACTTTCAATCAGACAAGCTATTACATAAGTACGCTCGTTCAAACAGAGGATCTGACATTATCTGTCGTTACAGCTGAAGACGTGCTCTTTCGGAAGTACCCGTCAGCGAGAGAGGGACTCCTTGCTGGGATCGATACTGATGAGCTTTCACTTGAAGTTTACTCTGGGAGTGTAGACTCTGACGTGTAGACTTCGGCGTCACGTATATTGGCGCCGGTTTCAAATCCTCTTACAAATGAGGCGAATGCACCTGGTGTGACATCGTGGTTGTATCCACCGCCCATAATAACGAGAGTGCGCATGTTCATGTGACCAAGGCGGTCTCCAATTTCGGCATATTCCTGATCATCCAAATGGGTTAGTGGTGGCAGGCCTGGCCACTCGCGAGTATGGCCGTCAAACCCTGCTTCGATAATAAGGTAGTCGGCACCAAATGACTTAATCTTTTCTTGGGCACGTGCTAATAATTCGAAGTATTCCTCGTTTGAGATGCCAATAGGAAATGGAAGATTAAGGATGGTCCCCTCTCCTTCGCCAATGCCAGTCTCGTCTGCATGGCCAGTGTGTGGGAAGATCTCATTGGGATCGGCATGAAGGGATACGTAAAGGACCTCTGATTCATCTTGAAAGATGTCCTGGATGCCATCACCGTGATGAACATCAAAATCCAGGATTGCAACTCGTTTGCCTGCTTCTTTGAATGCCTCGGCGGCAACGGCGGCATTATTGAAGAAACAAAAGCCATGATAGAACTCTCGCCCTGCGTGATGTCCGGGTGGTCGAGAGACGGCAATTGTAAGGCGCTTCTCTTCATCGTTCAGCAGTGCGTCGGCCGCAGCTAGAGATGCTTCGGCCGAAAAGAGGGCTTGCTCAAATGTGCCTGGATAAATTGCCGAAGCATTTGTCTCAGTGTCGCGGTCATACGGCGACTTTAATGGGTTGTTATCTGTTGCTTGTAGACCAGTCTCATATATGGCTTGTATCATTACGGGTGAATGAAGTTTTGAGACAATGGCATAAGTTTCCTTGTGGACTTCAGGGACTACTACCCACTCTGTAGGAATGGTGTCGGAGAGGAGTTCATTTATGATGCCGTAAAGCCGCTCTGGAACATCCCATGGCTGTCCCTCGTCATCAATCCATCCCTTATGCTTGTAATGCTCGGAGTTATGGTACACGTGTCGTTCGGCTGGCATAGTAGATTTTACTTTACAGTAATAATGTAAACGTATCAATACAGCCACAATTTACACCAAAAGTGAACCAAATGGGTCAAAAGGGTTCATGTAAATCATGGATAGAAAAACGACCGATTTCGGTCGTTTTTTTGTTTCGATTCTCGCAAGCCGCTCACCCCAATAAGGAAGTGAGTCTAGGACTTTATTAAACTCGTATCGATTCTCGATTATGGAGTGCAAGCTTTAAGTTAAGATTTCGTATGAGTTGTGTTTCCTCGAAGAGCGTTCCGTCCTGAACGACGTATTTTATGTAGGCACCAATTGCATCCTCTTCTCTATAAGAATCACTTGTCGCTCTGATGATCTTTGTGAACTTGTCTATGGCAATACGTAGGTCTGGCTCAAGGGCCTCAATGTCTGTGATGAGATTATTGCAATGCTTGATAAGCCCGTTTACAATATCTCGCTCGCGTCCAAACGGTTCTTTGCAGTCATAGTCAACCTGTCTTGAGCAATGATAGTACATAAAGACACCTACTGTGCCATTCTTGTACTTTTTCTTGCGTTCTTCGCAGACGATCGTTGAGCCGCAGCTGTAGCAGGTCATGAAGCGCTTATACGGAAATTCTTTTGCACCCCATTTGGATTTCATAGGCACTTTTAGTTGTTCTTGAACTATGTCAAACAAGTCCTTTGTAATTAGTGGCTCGTGACTGCCTTCGTACCATTGGCCACTGTCTTTGGGAAATTCAAATTTACCGTAGTAGTATGGATTTTTTAGTATTTTGTAAATCATACTCAGTGAGATGTGTTTTTCTTTTCGTGTCGTTACTGTATTATCTTCGAGCCATGACCGAATATGTCTTCCGCTCTTGCCGTTGGCTGACATTTCGAACATCTGCCTGATATATGGCGCTCGCAGCTCGTCAATAATGACATCTCGACCATTACCACTTCCTCGCGTGAAGTAGCCGAGCGGTAGTATGCATAGCCGCCACCCCATTTCGCATTTGGCTCGGATGCCACGCTTTACGTTGATCGCCCGGTTATCGTTTTCAAGCTTTTCAATGTAGTCGTTAACCGCATGGGCTGGCTGTGATTTAACATGTTTATCTTTTTCCTGCAGGTTTTTACGCAAAGACCTAAGACTATCAATATAAGATGATAGCTGGTTCTTGCTCATCGCAGTAAACTCTTCTAGTGGAGTAACATCAATGGCTAATTCTCTTTGCAGTCATGTCACTTCAACGCGGACACTTTGTGCTATTTCTTTGAGCTTATCTTCCTTTTGCCACGGTAATTCAGGGAGGTTATAGTCTGCCATGTACCGTAGGTATTCCGACCTATTGTCAAATGATTTTGGTTTATAGAATTCTTTGAGGTAAATATTAAGGGTGATCAAGGTACAATAAAAATGTCCTTATAAAGAGAAGAGGCGCACCGAAGTGCGCCAATTCCCGAACTGCTGCTGTGGATCTACACGGTCACCTTGGGGCGGTAGCCCATGATGGCGACCATGCCCATGCCGGCGAGCTCGCGACCATGCGGGTCGTCGTACTCCATGCCGAGCATAGTGCGCGGGTCCAGGATGTCCCACCAGCCCATGATCTTGCCGAAGGCGAAGAGCATGAACGCGCGGCGCTGGTCCCCCAGGGCTCCACCGGCGACGAGGTAGTTGATCTCCTCGCCGAGTGGCGGAACTGGCTGACCCCAGCTATCGCTGGGCCACTCCTTGAGGAGTTCGATCATCTCGGCGGCGTGCTCGTGGACCTTGGCGGTCTTCAGGGCGAGCGCCATGACGAAAAAGTTGAACACCTCGCTGCCCTCGACGGGCCGCTGGTCCTCATCCACCTCGCCGAGCGAGTCGACGAGAATGGCGTTGATTCGTGCGATATCCATCGCGGGTACTTCCTTTCAGTCGGGAACAATTATACTATATCATATACATCAAATATAATCAATAGCATAGAGTCTACATCTCGTGTCTCATTTCAGGTATCAGATCCGTATGCTTAGCCATGGAAAATTCCGTAGTTCTACTGAGCTACGGAATTTTTCTTTGCTCGATGTAGTGGATTCGAACTCCCGAATGCGAAGCATGAGGTGTGAAGACTGCCAGCGGCAGTCTGCAAGGCGATGTCACACGTGAACTATGTTCAAGAGACTGATTCGCGGGGTCGCGGAACGTGACTCGAATCCCTCCACCCCGCCAATGTGCTTAAGTTTGAGCACTTCTCTGAACTTCTTTTTATTGTGCTAGTATTTAAACATGGAAAAACAAGTAAAAGTTGGTGTAGGCATTTTTGTTTTTAAAGACGGCAAGTTTTTACTTCTGAAAAGGAAAGGCTCTCACGGAGGTGACACATGGTCATTGCCCGGTGGCCATCTTGAATTTGGAGAGTCGTTTGCTGAAGTAGGTGCACGTGAGCTGCTAGAGGAAACCGGACTTGTAGCAGGCAATATCCAATTTGGAGCTGTCTTAAATAATCATTTCATAGATGTCGATAAGCACTATGTTTCAGTATGGCTGACCAGTGATTGGATGGAGGGTGAGGAGCACATTACTGAACCGGATAAGTGCCATGCGGTTGGTTGGTTTGATTTTGAATCACTCCCAGAGCCGTTATTCTTACCGTGGCAACAATTTTTAGATTCAGATTTTCTGGAAGCTGTTGAGGGCAGGCTTAGACAAACGGCTGTTTAATGCTTTATGAGATATATTCCCTGCCGTTAGAAACGCATCCAAAAGCCCCAGCCATGAAATTAGATTGAGTGGTTACTCGATCTTTTTTCAAATAAGCTGAGGAGCGAAGCGCTATCCCTCCACTATCTCTCAACTCTAACTATCGACCGGAAGACTCACGCAACCCCGTACTTTGTAGACGTTATATAACCAAAGATCGAGAGCAGCATATCTACGGTATAATCTGTGTCATGGGAATCGACTACACGCTGTTCGTGAGCGCGCTACTGTATTTCTTCGTCGTGAAGATCTTTGTATCTTCGAAACTCAGCATAGTATCGGCGAGTCTGATCGTCGTTCTGGGCTCGTTCGCTTTTTCGCTCCTCACCCGCTGGATTATCCTCAGTTCATAAGGCGTATCCGCTTTTGAGCTCATCAGTGTCTCAGCGATACTCACTGTGATACTTCAGCTCATGGCTGCTGTCTTCGTGTTTTATAAATTACAAGAAACCGAAGAGACGTATATGGCTTGGATGGGTTGGAGTATTTTGGGATTTGTGACCTTATTTTTCATCATCCCATTCGTATCGAACAAATTTGTAGCATTGTTCTAGATTGACGTTAACGTCGAATAATTGCGGAACGCGCGTCGAGTGTAGTCGTGCTCATGCTACAATCACCACATGCACCACAGCCACAAACACATCGCTCACATCCACAAAAAACAGAATAAAAAGCCTCAGCACCTCGTCGTACTGGCGGCGAGCGTGCTGTATCCGCTGACAACGTTGCCGCAGGTGTATTTGATTTACACCAATCACTCGGCTGAAGACGTCTCGCTGTCGATGTACGTTATGTACGTGTTATTCGCGTTCGTATTCCTGTACTACGGCATCAGCGAAAAGCTGCGCCCGGTCATCGTGCTGCAGCTGCTGTGGATCGTGATGTACGTCCCGGTGCTGGTCGGCATCCTGCTCTACGGCTAGTGGGTTTGCTATAGTAGTCAGTAGAATTATTCAAATCAGCTGCAGGGGGATGATATGAGTCGAGAGATGGTGCTACAGGCGCGCGGGTTGGTCAAGGAATTTGGGGGGTTTCGGGCGCTCGATGGGTTGGATCTGGAGCTTCGGCGCGGTGAAGTCATGGGATTTCTAGGGCCAAACGGCTCGGGAAAGTCAACCACGATTCGCATCTTGCTGGGCTTGCTCAAAAAATCTGCCGGAGACGTGACATTGCTGGGTGAAGACCCGTGGAAGCACGCCGTCGAGCTGCATCGCCAACTGGCTTATGTGCCGGGTGATGTCGAGCTGTGGCCAAATCTCAGTGGTGGTGAATGCATCGACCTACTGGGTGATCTCCGCGGCGGGCTGGATGAGACTCGGCGAGCTGATCTACTAGAGCGATTTAGCCTGGATCCGACCAAAAAATTCCGCACCTACTCCAAAGGTAACCGCCAAAAAGTCGCCCTCGTCGCGGCGCTGGCGTCTGACGTCGACCTGTACATATTGGACGAGCCGACATCAGGTCTGGACCCGCTGATGGAAGCGGTATTTCAGGACTATGTGCGCCAGCTGAAAGCTGACGGCAAGACCGTCTTGCTATCGAGCCACATCCTAGCTGAAGTCGAAGCATTGTGTGACCGGGTGACCATCATCCGTGATGGCCGCACCGTCGAGACTGGCAGTCTGGCTGATATCCAGCAGTTGCAGCAGACGCATTTTGATATCACTACTGTCAAATCTCCCGAAAACTTGGCGGAGATGCCGGGCGTCCATAATTATCAACACAGCGATAATACAGCGTCGTTTCAGGTCGAGCCAGATCAGCTGGCTGCCGTCACCGAAGCTGTCGCGGCGCTGGGCGTGACGCATATCACGTCGCACCCGCCCAAACTCGAAGAATTGTTCTTGCGCCACTACGACAAACAACCTGAGACCGCCACGCGGGAGTCTTAGCGGTGGGCGCGTTTACTGGCACCGGACGACTGCTCAAATTAGCGCTGCGGCGCGATCGTATCGTGCTGCCGGTCACGATCGTCATCGCCGTCGCATTGGTGGCTGGTTCGGCACCCGCCCTGGCCGAAGTCTACAATACGCCAGCCGCAATCAATAGTTATGTCGCGTCGGGTGCATCGAGCGCCGTGGGACGGGTCTTTCAAGGACCAATACAAGGCGCCACGCTCGGTTCGATATTGATTGCCGAAGTGTTCCTATTTGGCGCCATTATCTTGGGTATCATGAGTGCGTTTATCATCACCCGACACACTCGCCACAACGAAGAACTCGGTGCGGCGGAGCTGCTGGGTGCTGGGGTGGTCGGACGGAGCGCGCCGCTGAGTGCTGCAGTCGTATTGGCGCTGCTGGCAAATGGCGTTACGGTGATCGCGTTGTATGCGAGCTTTACGCTGATGCCGGATTTTGATCAGATAGGTAGTCTGTACATGTCGCTGGCGCTGGGTGGGTTTGGCCTGGCGATGGCAGGCGTGGCAGCCGTCACAGCCCAGCTGAGTGACTATTGGCGCGGTGCTAACTTGCTAGCGATGGCGGCGCTGGGCGTGTTTTTTATCGTGCGCGGATTTGGCGACGTACTCGGTGAATTATCGGCTGACGGATTGAGTGTCACATCACATTGGCTGAGCTGGTTGTCGCCAATGGGCTGGGCGTATCTGGTGCTGCCCTACGCCGATAATCGTGTCATGCCGCTGTTACTACTCGGTGGTCTATTTGTCGTGTTGACGGCGATTGGCTACGCGCTGCTATATCGACGTGATGTTGGCTCGAGTCTGTTTGCGTCACGCCCTGGGCGAGCCCGAGCGTCTGCACTGCTCAGCGGTACGTGGGGACTAGCCGCGCGTTTACAGTGGAGTAATTTGCTCGCATGGGGTGCAGGTTTCGTCGTGTCGGGTATCTTGATCGCCGTCGTGGTTAATGATTATCAGCAGACGTTCCAAGAAAACGAGATATTTCGTCAGCTACTGGCCAGTACCGGCAGTACGACAGCCAGCTTTCTGGAATTGATCATCGCCCTGATGTATCCGCTGATGGCGACGTTCTTGGCCGGCTATGCGGTCGCGGCACTGATAAAACTGTCCGACGAAGAAACATCGGGCCGACTAGAAGCATTGCTGGCGACGGCTACGGACCGAACCCGCTGGCTATGGAGTCATGTGGGGTCGACTATGATAGGCAGCGTTCTGCTATTTGCAGCCATGGGCGTGACGGGAGCGTTGGGATTTGCTGCCGTCAGCGGTACAACCGAGGTCGATCCGTCGATGATCTGGTGGGCGTCACTGATCATCGTGCCAGCTATGTTGGTGTTCATCAGCGGTATTGCACTGGTATATGCGTTGTGGGGACGATGGGTCAAGCCGTTCGCGTGGACGTGGTACGCCTACTGCGCGTTCATCGGGAGTTTTGCGGGCATATTCAGCTGGCCGGATTGGGTGACCAAATTGTCACCGTTTGACTACACACCCGCCTACCCTTCGGACACAGTCGAATGGTCGATACTCGCGGCATTAGTTGCGGTTGCAGTGGTAATGAGTCTGGTGGCAACAGTGATCTTTCGACAGCGCGATATCACGACCGAGTAATTGTCCGCGACGGCGTGACGATGATGTCGACCAGTCGATCGTGTGCTTCGTGAGGGATGGAGTCTAGCAGCTGGACATCGTAGACTGGCGTAATGCTGATTGCAGATGGATAGTTGGCGAGCAATCGGTCGTACCAGCCGGCTCCCCTACCCAATCGGTTTCCATGTCGATCGACGGCCACGGCAGGCAGGATGATCACGTCTGGTGCGCTCGGCGGTATATTGGCATCGGCGGTCACGGCAACAAATTCGAGGGTGATGTGTGGGTGCTCCTGGGTTATCCAATCAGTGAAGGTGTCGAGCGGCAGCTCATGCCAAGCTGATTGTGCACGATAGCAAAGCAGATTCGTAATAGTTCGCCAATCAACAGTACGCTGCAACGCGCTATTGACGTCGCGCGCTTGTTGCTGTTTTTCAGTCAATGTGAGCTTAGCCAATCGGCGAGCAATGTCGCGTCGCTGTGCCGATTTATCTCGCATATATACAGTATACGCCTGAGTAACGCTTGTGCTTTCGACAACGCACAGGTATAGTGGTGGCATGGCTCAGAAAAAATCTACGACGAAGAAAACATCGACGCGTAAATCTCCATCGACGCGTGCAAAATCAACCAAGTCGACGAAAGCGTCAACTGCTCGCAAGTCGCCGGCAACGAAAACAACAGCGCGTAAGACGACCACAAAAGCACCAGCAAAGAAGTCGACTCGCGCAAAGTCAACCACCGTTCGCAAAGCTCCGGCTGTCGACAAAGTTGACTACTACCCGAATCGTGTCGCCTTGCTGACTGCGACCGCCGCAGTCCTGATATTGCTCGCGCTCGGCATGATTACCGCTCTCTAGGCTGTATCTGTAGTATACTGACTACATGAAAGTACGAATTGAAATCGACACCAAGACCTTCGTGCGGTTTTGGTTGGTGGTGATTGGTTTTGCCTTTGCGATATTTGGCATGTATCTCGCACGCACAGCTCTGATTATTGTTGGTGCTTCAGCATTTCTCGCACTTGCTCTTAATGCGCCAGTCAATGCACTGGCAAAACGCATTCCTGGTAAGTCACGCATCTTAGCTACCGCAGTGGCATTCCTCGCGATCGTTGGGTTTCTTGGACTGTTTCTGTTTTATGTCATACCGCCGATTACGCAGCAGACGCTTCGGTTCGTCGATCAAGCGCCCCAAATGGTGCAAAGTGTATCATCGCAGTGGGCGGGTCTGGGCGATCTGGTTGATCGATATAATATCCAGCCAGAAGTCGACGCGGCAGCTGAATCGATCCGTGAAAATGCCTCGCGCTGGGCTACCGACTTCGGGACTAGTGTGATCACAGGTATCGGATCAGTCTTCTCAGCCTTGGCGGCCGTATTCTTGGTGCTCGTCATCACGTTCTTGATGCTCGTCGAAGGCCCATCATGGGTCAAGCGAATCTGGACACTGTACGAAGATCCGCACAAAATGAAGCTGCATCAAAAGCTCGCGACGCGCATGCATCACGTGGTGTCTGGCTATGTGGTCGGGCAGCTGTCTGTCTCAGGTATCGGCGCACTGACCTCAGGTTTAGTGGTGTATATCATGAGCTTCTTTTTCGCCGAAGTGCCGGCCAACTTGGCGCTGCCGACGATCGCGATCACCTTTATTTTTGCGCTTATCCCGATGTTCGGTTCGACCATCGCTGGCGTATTGGTGTCGCTGCTGCTGGTGGTGAATAGCTTGCCTGCAGCGATTATCTTTGCGATATTCTTTGTCGTCTATCAGCAGATTGAAAACAACTTCATCTCACCAGCGATTCAGTCGAAATACCTCGAGCTAACGCCACTGACGGTGTTGGTTGCCGTGACGATCGGTTTGTATCTCTTTGGCTTGATAGGCGGTATTATCTCGATTCCGATTGCTGGCTGTATCAAAGTCCTGGTCGAAGAATATCTCGCGCATACCAAAGAAACCCGTAAAAAGCATGACAAGCCGATGGCCAAACTCGCCAAAAAGCTGACTGGCGAATCGTAGACTCAAAGACTCTGGGGCTTGCAGCTTCCCCCAGCTTCACGCCCATCAATCCCCTCAGACACGCGCGGCCGCAACCTGCTGTCTTCTTGTCCGCGCTCTGCAGGGAATGCAGAGTCTTCGTGGCTTGATGGTTGCGAAGCTGGGCTCGACCCAGTGCCAGCTGACACCAGTGAATCGCCCTTCACGATTCGAGCGCTATCTGCAGCCCGAGTATCGATGGGCGTTGAGACCCCATTCGGTACCCGGAGTGAAGCCAGCCGAGAATGTGAAGGATGATGAACGGACACGACCAAGTGTCGTCTAAATGAAAGACCAAACTGTACCGCGAGCAGTATCGCGGACAGCGATACCCTCGGCGGTCAGCTCATCACGCAAGCGGTCTGATTCGGCCCAGTCTTTGTTGTCGCGGGCTCGAGAGCGGCTGATGATCACATGTTTTTGCTCATCCGTAATGTCTGGTGTCGAGGACAGTAACTGAAGCCCGAGCAGCTCATCAATCATTTCGAGCAGCTGGACGAGTGCATGCCGATGGATATCGTCTGGCGTTCGTGATTCGAGTCGGCCGAACGCCTCGTCGATGATCGCTAGTGCGGCGGGCGTGTCCAGATCATCAGACAGCGCCTCGAGTACGGCTTGAGAGGTCGCAAGCAAGCTGACGCTGCGCTCATCGCTCGACTTTTCGTCATCGTCGCGCAGTGTATCGTGTGTCTGGTGCCTGAGCGCCGCGACATTGCGCCAGTTGCGCAGACGATTGGCTTGGGCGTCGAGAATTTCCCAGGTGAAGTTGCCTTCGGTCCGGTAGTGGCTAGATAGAACTAGCAGCTTAAACGCATCCAAATCATAGCCGCGGTCGGCGATGTCAGCTAGCGCGTAGCTGTTGCCGAGCGATTTCGATAACTTAGTGCCATCGACTTTCATGTGATTGTTGTGAAACCAGTGTCTGCTTAGGGGCTTGCCTGTGACAGTTTCAGACTGCGCAATTTCGTTGGTGTGATGAACGGGTATATGGTCGATGCCGCCGCTGTGGATGTCGAGCGTGTCGCCCAATAACGCGCGCGCAATGACGCTACACTCGAGGTGCCAGCCGGGGAAACCTGTACCCCACGGACTATCCCACTCCATGTCGCGTTTGGCGTCTGCCGGGCTAAATTTCCAGAGCGCGAAATCAGTTGGATGCTTTTTGCCGCTGTCGGTGACGCGGGCGCCAGACTGCAGTCCGGCGATGTCGAGCCGGGCGAGCTTGCCATAGTCACTCAATTTGCTGGTATCAAAATAAACCCCGTCTTCTATTTTGTATGTGAAACCTTTTTTCTCCAATTCCTGGACAAAGGCGATTTGCTGCGGGATATAGTCGGTCGCGCGCGGCATGTGGTCAGGTCGCAGCAGGCCGAGTTGTTCGTAGGCTTCCTCATCGGCAATCTTGATGAACTTCTCAGCTACATCCCAGGCGGTCAGATTTGCCGCGCGGGCGCCCTTTTCCATCTTGTCCTCGCCATCGTCTTCGTCGCTGACCAGGTGCCCGACGTCGGTGATGTTTTGTACTCGTGTCACCTCGTAGCCGTTTGCGATTAGCACTCGCGTCAAAACATCCGCGTAAATATACGCCACCCAATTGCCGATTTGCGGCTGTGAATACACCGTCAAGCCACAGGTGTACAAACCGATCTTTTTGCCGTTCAGTGGTGCAAGTTCGTCGTTGGATCCGGTGAGTGTGTTGTGGAGTTTCATGATTCTGTCGCCAAAGCTTTCTCTGTGGCGTTGATTAATTCTGGGACAACGTTGTCGTATGTCTCGTACACGCGGAAGCCTGCGGCGTATTTGTGGCCGCCACCACCGAAGTAGCCGGCAATCGCATCAGAGACTGGCGAGTTAGAACGCAATCGGGCAGTCAGTTTGCCGTCAGGATAGGTTTTGATAACACAGCTGATTTCGACACCTTCGACCAGACGCAGTTCATCACCAATCAATGCACCAGGATTATACGAATCCGAATACTGTTCGATTTCCTCAAACGGCACGTGAACGAGTGCCAACTTGCCGCCTGCCAGGTATTCGATGCGCTCGATCAACTTGCCTTTGTATTCCAAGATCTCGGGTGATTTTTTCATGAATTCACGACGACGCTCTTCGATCTCGGCATTTGATGCTCCCAGTTGAGCGAGCTTACCGGCAACCGCAAAGCTGTCTGGCGTGACATTTGGCGTCGTTAGTCCCAAACTGTCGCTCATCAGCGCAATCATCAGGTGCTCGGCGGCTTGTTTGTTGATCGTCCAGCTAGCATCGACCGCCAAATCGTGGATGATGTGGCTAGTGGCGATGACATCGGCTGACAGCATGGTGTGGTCAAAGCTGAGCGTGCTGTCGCTGGCGTGATGATCGATGACAACGACTGGATGTGTCTCGAGGAAGTTGCGTACACCGGGCGTCTCGAGGACCTTTGAGATTAATACATCAGCGCTAGTGTCGACGATGATCGCTAGATCCGCACTGGTGTCAAAATCGCTGGTGACGCGATCCCAGCCGCGGATGTAGCGCAAGTAGCGCGGGATGTCGACTGGACAGTACAGTGTGACGTCTTTGCCCAGGTCGCCCAGGATTTCTTCCAGCGCCATCGCACTACCGAGGCTATCGCCGTCCGGGTTTTCGGCTTGGATAACAACTATTTTCTGAGTTGTCTTAATAAGGTCTATTACCGTGTCAAACATAAAACTATTGTATCAAAGCGTGTTGTTCAGGCTCATAGAAGCGATCAGAAAAACGTACCCCATCCCTGATATCATTTATCGCTAGTCGCAAAATTGGCACGAGTTTATCAGGCAAATCGTCGGCCTCAAACCATTCGCCTTGGTCTGCTTTGTGTGGTTCAGTAACCCGGGGCGTGCCCGAGTATGATGACACTTCGTAAAATAATGAAACGCGTTCATCAGACAGGTCGTCTGACGGATAGATATATATCAATGGGTCGCCAAGCGCGTCCGCATCGATAACAACGCCAGCTTCTTCCTCTAGCTCTCGGATCGCAGCAGTAGTCGGCGATTCGC
The DNA here is from genome assembly GCA_030429935.1 of bacterium. GTDB lineage: Bacteria > Patescibacteriota > Saccharimonadia > Saccharimonadales > Saccharimonadaceae > SZUA-359. The sequence goes on from JAUIGH010000001.1 coordinate 39,272, forward strand.
CTGGTTCTACATGGCCGGCTGGTACCGTATACCAGCCATCACGCCACCCGGTATTGAATCTTCTGAGTAGAAATATCCGTTGATTTTCGTCGCGGATAATCATCCAGACAGCTGGAATTATCGCATGTCGTTTGCTCATAGTTTGCGCCTACCTTCTAGTGCATGCGTCAGTGTGATCTGGTCGGCATATTCCAGGTCAACACCGACTGGGATGCCGCGAGCCAAGCGGCTGATCTGGGTGTCGATGCCGGCATCGGTGATCTGGCGCTGAATGAATAGCGCCGTCGACTCGCCTTCGACTGATGCGTTGGTGGCGATGATGACTTCACTGACTTTATCGTTTTTGAGGCGTTCGAGTAGTTCGGGGATATGTAGCTGCTCCGGGCCGACGCCATCAATCGGCGAAATCACGCCGCCTAGCACATGGTAGGTGCCGCGAAATTGTCCGGTGCGCTCGAGGGCGACGATATCGAGTGGTTCCTCGACGATACAGACTGTTTGCTGGTCACGGTCAGCATCAGTGTACAGCGGCGACACATCTTCGCCGGGATTGATCAGTGCGAACGTCTTTGGACAGACCTGTACACCGTCTTGCAAGCTATCGATAGCCGACGCAAGCTGCCGCGCAGTCTTAGCATTGTGGCGCAGCAAATAATAGGCGTAACGCTCGGAAGTGCGAGCCCCAACGCCGGGTAGTTGACCGAACTCCTCGATCGCATCGAGCAGTGCTTGCGGCAAAATCTGCGCCATACTCGCCTACGAGCTACAGTCCTAAGTTGCCGAGTCCGCCCATCAGCGGCTTCATTTTTTCAGCAGCGATTTCTTGGGCTTTGGCCATGCCGTCGCGGATGGCGATCTCGATCCAGTGTTCGAGTTGCTCGATGTCCTCGAGGTCGACGTATTCTGGGTCGATTTTGACTGAGACAACTTTGAGCTCACCGTTGACTTGCACGACGACTGCGCCGTCTCCAGCTTCGACTTCGATGATTTCCTTTGCCAGGTCTTTTTGAGCCTTACGTAGGTCGTTGAGCATCTTCATTTGGTTTAATGCCATAGTAAGTAATTCCTCCTCTTTGTACTCTGGTTAGTATACGCTATTCGTCGGCGGCTGTATAGAGGTAGAAGCGGTCGGCGTCCTGACTTTTGGCGTCGACAGCGATGTAGCTCGGATCGACACCAGAGTGGCGCGATGAAACCGCGGCGTCATGCGCTCGGATGTATGGCAGCGGCACGTCGCTCGACTGACTCGTGACGCTGAAACGACGATCATAGTTAGCCAGTAGTTGGTAAAACGGCGCCCGGTCACTCGGCACGACGACGTTGATTGGTTGATCAGTCGTAGCGTCAGTCTGCTCGATGGTTTGCTTAAGCAAAGCAGTGTCGGTGCTAAAGGCTGATACGAGCTCCGGGTTGTAATAATAATTGAGGCTATAGCGTGACGTACTGGACAGGACCACGCCGATGACGATGATGGTCAACGGAATCAAACCCAGGATACGAGCGTATGGGTTATACGGAAATAGTTTGTACCATTCAGAAATCAGCGTATTCATGCCCATCGCCACCATCAGTAGCAGGAGCGGAATGATCATGATGGCGTAATGGGGATTGATCAAGAGCAGCGGCAACAAAATCACGCCCCATAGCCAGATGATGTAGCTGCGCGCCGTGTACTTGACCTGCAAAAACCGCACGAAACCAATGCCTGCAATCACCAAAATGCCAATCGGGATGAGCGGGTGTAGCAGCGCATTTGTACTGCCCTGCTGCCAGATGTATGTTTTGGCTAGTTCGATGGCATTCGCGCCAAAATCAGGCAGCTCCGGCGGGATACCGACGAGTTGTAGTGCGACCTGCGGACTGGTGCTGACGCTATAGAGTAGCGGCGCCAGCACTATCAGAGCTACAGAGCTAGCGATGGCGATGCGGTTAGGGTTGAGCCGCCGAGCCAAGTGACGAATATGTGGGTGGAAAATCAACGTCGACACAACCGCCAAGTTCAGATAAATCCCGAGCGGCGCGTACATGTTAAGCGCCAGCATGATCAAAAAAAGCGTCTTCCAGAGCAGATGCGGCGTGTGCCGGCGCGATACGTACGTGCCTGTGACCAAGAGCCAAATCGATATCGCCACGCTGTAGATGTACGGCGTGGCGTCTTGGGCGATGAAGATGTACGCCGGCAGCGTGGCGGTCAGTAGGACGGTGATGACCGCGACGTTATTGCGAAACCATTCGCGTACTAATAGGAACATGCCGATGACGCCGAGAAAACCGAGGATCAGAGACGGCAGTTTGAGCGACAATTCGCCGACACCGAACACAGCGAAACCAGCCCGTTGCAAGATATGATACGGCAAGTTGACGACTGAGTTTGGGTCGAACTGCTGAAATGCCAATGAACCGCTGATGACGGCGTTGTCCAGTTCGGCAGTACGTAATCCACTGGGTACGTATAATGCAGCAGCGGTCAGTGCTGCACCAATTGACAGTAACGCCAACGAGTACCCCAGCACATAGCGGTGCTTGTACAGCCAATAATCAGTCACGTGACGCTTCATAAACTGCTACACATTGTAGCATGGATGACCGGTCTATTCGTGGCGTTTGTCGAGTGACATAAAGCGCAATCGCTCGGGGTGGAAGTACAGCTGGACTTTACCGACGGGACCATTACGGTGCTTGGCGATGATCAGGTCGGTGATGTTTTGCACGTCGGGATTATCGGGTTCGTAGTAGCCGGGGCGATAGATAAAGCTGACGATGTCGGCGTCTTGCTCGATCGAACCAGATTCACGCAGGTCAGATAGTTGCGGGATCGGCGGTGTGCGGCTTTCGACGGTACGTGATAGTTGGCTCAGTGCGATTAGCGGCACGTTCAGCTCACGAGCGATCAGTTTCAGGCCACGGCTGATTTCCGAGACTTCTTGGACGCGGTTGCCTTGGTGGTTGCCGGCGGCTTGCATGAGTTGTAGGTAGTCGACGATGATGAGGCCGAGCGGTGCTTCGTGGTGTTTGCGGCGGGCTTTGGTGCGCATCTCGAGCACGCTGAGACCCGGCGTATCGTCGATGTAGATCGGTGCTTCGGCCATCTCGCCCATGGCTTCGGACAGTTTGCCAAAGTCGTCGTCCGACAGGTTACCGGTGCGGATGTTCCAGCTATCGACACCGCTGGCGTCAGATAGCATACGGTCGACCAGCTGCTCTTTACTCATCTCGAGTGAAAAGAACAGCACGGGTTGTTTAGCAATGGTCGCCACGTTGTAGGCCAGATTGGTGACCAGCGTCGTCTTACCCATGGCAGGTCGGGCAGCCAGGATGATCAAATCACTGCGCTGCAAGCCGGCCGTCATGTTGTCCAGGTCGCGGTAGCCAGTGCGTACGCCGCGCAGCTGGCCTTTGTTGCGGTGCAGTTCTTCGAGTCGGTCAAAACTCTCGGTCAGGATGCTCTCGAGACTGATCAAATCTTGCTTGAGTGATTGATCTGACACGCTAAATAGTTCAGCTTCGGCACGCTCCAGTAGCTCTTGGGGCGTGGTATCTTCGTCGTAGCCCAGCTCAGAGATGTCCGTACTGGCGCGGATCAAGCGACGACGTACAGCAGCGGCCGCCACCAGCTCAGCATAGGCTTTGGCGTGCGCAGCCGTCGGCACATACTGCGTCAGCTCGGTCAGGTAGGCTGAACCGCCGACCATTTCCAGTTCGTCTTTTTTCTTGAGCTGATCGGTCAGCGTCAACAAATCGACCGGCTTGTGCCGCTCGTACAGACGCATCATCGCGCCGTATATCACCTGGTGTTGCTTGTCGTAAAAATCCTCGGGGTGCGCGATTTCGGCAGTATCTGCCAAGACTTCTTCATCAATCAAAATCGCACCGAGTAAACTTTTCTCGGCGTCGACATTTTGCGGCGGAATGCGCGCGGCATCAACTTGCTTCTTAGCCATCGTATGCTACCTCTTCTCCTCCCCCCATCATATCAGCTACGTCGGCCAGTTGGGAATCTGCCAGGGGTACTTTGTCTGCGAGGATGTCGACGGTGATGTCACCGGCCCCGATTTTTTCGAGTGCAGCGTGGAGTTTCGGCAGTTGTTTGGGGCCATTGAGCAACTTTGCGTTGAGTTTGTTGCCGGCGTAGATCGTCAATGTGTCGTTTTTTAGCGTGTGGCCAGCTTTTGCCAGTAGCGATCGAAATGCCGCATCGCCATTAGCGGCCGCGATCAAGGCGTCCCAGTCGAAATCGGTTTTCTCGGTGGCTGGTTGCGATTTCTTTGCGGCTTTAGTCGGTTTTGGTGACGTTGTCGCAGCTTTTTTTGGCTTTTCCTGCGGCCGAGTCTCGATCGGGTCTGCAGGTGCTGTCGGCTGTGGTGGGGGCAAGGCGATCGGTTCAACTGTCGGCCGCGTCGGTCGGTCGACGTTGTGCGCCAGTACGGTGAGTAGCCGAATGTACGGATAATGACTCGAACCCGCGCTAAGTAACTCATCCAGTACCGACAAATCCTCGGGGTGCTTAGCGATCGTCTGGTGCAGCGCGCCGACCAGCTGCTGGGTGACGACGCCAGCATGCGTGCCGGTTGACTCGAGCTCGTTCAGAGTCTGCGTCAAACCATGCAAATCACCCTGGCGATAGTGAGCGATCAGGGAGTCGATTGTGTCTTGACTGGTAGCACCTAGCGCAGCGCGTACGTCATCAGCGCCGATCGTTTCGCTGCCGGCGCTATGTCTCACCTGATCGAGCAAACCGATACTGTCACGGAAGCTTCCCTGCCCATGCTGTGCGATCAGCTCCAGTGCTGCGTCGTCGATAGCGATGTCTTCTTGGTCGGCGATACGACGTAGATGCTCAGTAGCGAGCTCGTGGCTGATGCTACGAAAGTTGAAGCGCTGCACGCGGCTGATAATTGTAGCCGGCAATTTATCGACATCGGTCGTGGCCAAGATGAACACGACATGATGTGGTGGTTCTTCGAGCGTCTTGAGCAGCGCGTTAAAGGCTGGTTTTGACAGCATGTGGACTTCGTCGATGATGTAGATTTTTTTGCGCGCACTGCTGGGCGCGATGTGGACTTTGTCGCGTAAATCCCGCACGTCTTCGACGCCGTTATTGCTAGCGGCGTCGATCTCGATGATGTCCAGGTGTTGTGATTCGTCGCTGTACTCCAGGCCATTGATCTCGTGGGCGATGATACGCGCGATCGAGGTCTTGCCGACACCACGCGGACCAGTCAACAGATAGGCATGCGACACGCTATCAGCAGTAATCGCCGCACTTAGCAGCGACGTAATATGGTCTTGCCCGACAATCTCATCGAGCGACCGCGACCGGTATTTGCGGTACAATGCTTGGCTCATACTCCCCTTTTGTATCTATTGTACCGCAGTCGTCGTGATGTGTGCGTTGTCAAATCTTACATGGTCGTTTACAGCAGCCCTGTATTGATTAATGTTTAAAAAATGATAAAATATACTCAGACTATGGAGTACCAGGTCTTGCACATTAACTGTGCGTGTCTTTTCTGTTGTTCGACCGATGCTCGTCTTGTACTACACGAGGCCAGCTAGGCCGAACAACATCGAGGAGGCACCAATGGAAAGGAAATCACTACCGAGAGGTAGTTTGGTCATCACGGCCATCGCTGCCGCCATCTTGTGCGTACTAGCGCTGGTAGTCATGCCTGATGCGACCCGATTGTGGGCCGTGTCAGAGTTGGGAGTTCTCACTGCTAATCGGCTTAGGGCGTTCTATTACGTTCTAGGTTGCGTGTTCGGTCTTTTGGGCGTCGCATCCGGTTTCTTGCTGGTCAAACAGCATATCACCGATCGACGCAACGAAGCGGCTGAACGACGAGAGCGTGAGAACCCGTACAGGTTACCTGCCCGGACAGAGACAGATCCGCACATCATCCGAGACGGCTTGACGAGGGTTGCTGATAGGCATCCTGATGCACAAGACAGCATCGATCAGGTGCACGAGATGCTCGATTCCACAGATAGAGATCTCGCATCTATCGAGCAAATTTTTGCGGTAAACGTCGGAGTAGTAACCGATGGTGATCCGATGTTTAAGTTCGCGGTATACGAAGAGCTCGTGACGCGAATTCAACAGGGCATGTATGCAGAGCTTGTGACCGTCATCTACGCTGGTCACACTGCAAACTCTGCAGATTATGTCCTTGATGCCGTCTCGGAATATACACAGCGCAACCAGCATCAGGCGGAAGCTATCCATACGCTGGCGCTAGAGACTGCTCGGCTCGTGCCGCAAGTCAAGGACGACAAGCAGCTGCAACAGCAAGCGAGCAAGCAACTCAAGCAACTCCTGCAAAACCTGTCGAGCAACAACCCCCGAAAGGAATCAGCATGAAACGCATTTCGGCAATCAGCAGTCTACTGACACTGTCGGTATTGGCTGCTTGTAGTTCGGCGGTCAGTGACCCGGCAGAGGTCCTGACCTATGATGAAGCTGTCGAGCAGGTCAACGCCTATGTCGAGTCCGACAAGGTTGAATACACGAGGATGGCGCACGAGCCCGACAACAGTTGGGTTGGTGTCGACACGTCTGTGACTGATCTGCCAGACATCGAGAACTATCCGCTCAGTGTCGAAGGCCGTGGCGACATCGTCGTCACGATCGCCTCGTCGACTGAAAAGTCACATGTGAACGGTGATCGTTGGTTCGATCGGATGGCCGAGGAGTTCAACGACTCTGGAGTCACGATCGATGGGCGCAGCGTTGCGGTATCCATCCAGCCGATGGCATCTGGGGTGGCGCACGAGTACATCACGTCGGGAGCGTACATTCCTGATGCTGTCAGTCCGTCCAACGAACTGTGGCTGCCTCTCATCGAGGCATCCGGCGTGGAGACTCTCATGATTCAGGATCGACTGGCAGGTAACACTGCCGGCATTCTGATGTCCGATGAAGTTCACGCTCAGTTCGTCGAGAGCTACGGAGCGGTCACCGTCGAGTCAGCTATTGACGCCGTCATGGCCGGTGATTTGACGCCGGTGACCGAAGCGCTGATCGAATACGACCGTGATCAACTCCGCGGAGACATGATTGATTAAATGGCTGATACACAAACGTCCGAT